>NZ_JAKRNH010000113.1:0-7485 GCF_022346985.1 Micrococcus sp. ACRRV | reverse complement strand
GGGCGGGGCGACATCGGCCGCCGGGTCGGTCGGGGTGAGCCCCTCGAGCGCCCAGAAGCGGTGCATGCCGCGCACGGCGGAGAGCACACGCGCGGCGGACCGGGCGCCCAGGGGTCGGCCGCCGTCGTCCCCGGTGCCGAGGGCGGAGAGGAAGCCGGCGACGTGCCCGGGGTCGACGTCGGCGGGACGATCCACCCGGGAGGCCTCCAGCCATGCGAGGTATCGGCCCAGGTCCCGGCGGTACGCGGCCAGGGTTGCGCTGGCCAGGCCCCGTTCCACGGCCAGGTGGTCCAGGTGCCGGTCGAGCGCGCGCTGGAGCTCGAACGACGCGCTCACGCGGGTCGGTCGGCCCCGGGGCCCCGCCGGTCGGGGACGAACGGGGCGTCGGGCGGGCGCAGGCGACGCCATGCCTGGGCCCGGTGCGCGTGGAGGGAGAGGACCGCCACCACCGTGGACGGGTTGTGGATGCGCCCGTCGAGGACGGCGTCGAGCACCTCGTCCGTGTTCACCCAGGCCAGGGGCATGGACGCCTCCTCGCCCTCGCGTTCGTGTCGCGCCCCCTCGGGAACGGCGCTGACCTGGCGGGCCAGGAACACGCGGATGGCCTCCGTGGACCCGCCGGGGGTGGTGAAGAAGTCGGCGAGGGTGTGCCACTCGGCGGCCTCGAGGTCGGCCTCCTCCCGCAGCTCGCGGCGGGCCGTCTCCACGAGGGGCTCTCCGGCGACGTCGCGCAGCCCGGCGGGGACCTCCCAGAGCTCCATGCCCACGGGGTGGCGGTACTGGCGGACCAGCGCCACCTGCTCGACGGGGCCGGCGGTGGTGAGGTGCGTGCGCAGGGCCAGGACGGCGACGGCGCCCGGGTGCACCATCAGCTCGCGCGTGAGGGGCTCCTGGTCCTTGTCGTCGGGGTCCATGCGGAAGCTCTCGCGGGCGATGTCCCAGACCCGGCCCTCGAAGACGGTCTTGGACTTCTTCACCCGCCGCGGCAGGGAGAGGTCGCGCAGCGGCGAGCGCCCGGCGGACGCGGGGACCTCAGCCACGGGGGTCCTCCGGGACGACGAGGGTCGAGGACGTCAGGACCGCACCGGGCGTCAGGACCGCACCGGGCGTCGGCACCGCACCGCCGCGCGCGGGCTTCTGCCGGGGCACCGTGCGGGACGGCTGGGGGCGGGAGTCACGTTGCACCACGGGTCCCGATCGTACACACGCGGCGGGGGCTCGGCGCATGGCGTCAGGCCCGCTCGGCCGCCGACGCCTCCAGCAGCTCGCGGGCGTGCGCCCGGGCGGCGGCAGAGTCCCCGTGCCCGGCGAGCATCCGCGCGAGCTCGTCCACCCGCTCCTGCTGCCCGAGCGTGACGACGTCGGAGGTCGTCACCCCGGCCTCGGGGTCGGAGTTCTTCTCGACCCGGACGTGCCGGTCCGCGTAGGCCGCGACCTGCGGCAGGTGGGTCACGGCGATGACCTGGACATGGCGGGCCAGGCGCGCGAGTCGGGCGCCGATGCTGACGGCCGCCTCACCGCCGACGCCGGCGTCGACCTCGTCGAACACGAACGTCGGGACGGGGTCGGTCTCGGCGAGGACCACCTCCAGGGCGAGCATCACCCGGGAGAGCTCGCCGCCGGAGGCGCCCCGGCCGAGGGGGCGCGGCTCGGCTCCGGCGTGCGGGCGCAGCGCAAGGGCGACGTCCTCCGCACCGTGGGGGCCGGGGTCGCCGTCGTCCAGCGGGACGAGCGAGACGTGGAAGGAGGCGTCCGGCATGAAGAGTGCGTGCAGCTCGGCGGTGACGGCCTGCTCCAGGCGGCCTGCGGCGGCGGTGCGCAGGGTGGTGAGCTCCGCGGCCCGCTCCCGACGCGAGGCGTCCAGGCGGGCGAGGTCGGCCTCGAGCTCGTCGATGCGCCCAGAGTCGCCCTGCAGCTCCTCCAGGCGGGGGCGCTGCGCCTCGGCCCAGGCGAGCACGTCCGTCAGCTCCGGACCGTAGAGGCGCTGGAGGCGGCTGAGCTCGGCGAGCCGGGTCTGCGCGGCGTCGAGGTCGGAGACGGCGTCGCCGTCCAGGTCTGCAGAGAACCGGGCCAGGTCCGCAGCGATGTCCCCGAGGATGACGGACGCCTCGGCCAGTCGCCCGGCCGCGGCGGCGAGCTCGGGGTCGTGCCCGGGGGCTGCCTGAACGGCTGCGCGGGCGGACTCGACCAGGGTGATGGCCCCGGGCAGGTCGTCGCCGGACTCGATGTCCGGGCCGGCGAGGTGGGCGTGGCCGCCGTCGGCCGCGGCGCGGAGCTCCTCGACGTCCTCCAGGCGCCGGATGAGGGCGCGCAGCGTCTCGTCCTCCCCCGCCTCCGGCTCGGCCCGGTCGATCTCCTCGAGCCCGCGCTGCAGCGCCTCGGCCTCCCGGGCCCGCTCCTGCTGGCGCTCCACCAGCAGGTCCCGTTCCCTCCGGGCGGCAACGTAGGCCGTGTGGTCGGCGCGGTAGGCGGCCGCAGCGGCGACGAGCTGGGGGCCGCCGAAGGCGTCGAGCGCGTGGCGCTGTGCCGCGGCGGACTGGAGGCGGACCTGGTCGTTCTGCCCGTGCACGGCCACCAGCGCGGATCCGACCTCGGCGAGCACCCCCACCGGGACGGCGCGGCCGCCGAGCCCCGCACGGGAGCGGGTGCCGTCGCCGGAGGCGGTGACGCTGCGGCTCAGGACCAGGTCGGCGGAGCCGTCGCCGGCGTCGTCGAGCACGGCGCCGGCCTCCACGGCGAGGCTCAGCGCGGGGTGGTCGGCGGGCAGGCGGACGCCGGCGTCCACGGCGGCCCGACGCGACCCACGGCGCACGGCGCCGGCGTCGGCGCGCCGGCCCAGCAGCAGCCCCAGCGCGGTGACGACCATGGTCTTGCCGGCGCCGGTCTCGCCGGTCACCACGGTGAAGCCGGGGTCCAGGTCCACGGTGGCCTCGCCGATGACGCCGAGGCCGGTGATCTGCATCCAGTCGATCATGAGGTCCGGTCTCCTTCGCGCCCGTCGCGGCCTCGGTAGCGGGCCAGGGCCTCGGGGCTGAGGACGGTGAGGGGCTCGCTGGGCGGCGGCACCACGTCCGGTCTCGGCGCCGCGTGGCGCGGCTCCACCGTCTCCACCTCGGCCAGGGGGCCGGTGCGCCGGTCCGCCTCCGTGACAGGCCCGCGCCACCCCTCCGTGGGGAGGCGGAACTTGCGGACGAGTCGCTCGGCGAACGGCGTGGGCCGCAGGCGCGCCAGCCGCACCGGTTCGGCGGATCGGGTGACCTCGATGCGGGCACGCGGGGGCAGCTCCACGGTGCGACGGCCGTCGCACCACAGCACCCCCGTCTCCCGGGTGCGCGTGAGCACGTCCACGGCGACGGTCGAGTGCGGCCCCACGACGAGCGGCCGGGAGAAGAGCGCGTGGGCGCTGATCGGCACGCAGAGCAGCGCCTCCACGCCGGGCCACACCACGGGGCCGCCCGCGGAGAATGCGTAGGCGGTGGACCCGGTGGGCGACGCGAGCACGACGCCGTCACAGCCGAAGGAGGTCAGCGGCGAGTCGTCCACGGAGACGATGACCTCGAGCATCCGCTCCCGGTTGGACTTCTCCACGGACGCCTCGTTGAGAGCCCACGTGCGGGCCACCTCCCGGCCCTCCACGCGGACCGTGACGTCGAGCGCCATGCGCTCGATCACGACGTAGGCGCCGTCGGCGATCGCCTTCACGGTGCGGTGGAGGTCGGTGCGTTCGGACTCGGCGAGGAAGCCGACGTGCCCGAGGTTCACGGCCACCAGCGGGATGCCGTGGCCGCGGACGAAGTCGGCGGCGCGCAGCACCGAGCCGTCCCCGCCCAGCACCAGCCCGAGCTGGACGTCGTCGAGCGTGCAGTCCCGGCCCAGCGTCAGCGGCCGGAAGCCGACGGCGTCCGTCCCCGACTCCAGGATCGCCGCCACGTCCTCGGCGAGCATGACGGTGTCCAGGCCCTCCTCGGCGAGCATGGCCGTCGCCTGGAGGGCCGCGGCGATCGCGTCGGCGCGGCCCGTGTGGGCCAGGACGAGGACGCGGCGGGAGGGGGTCTCGGACATGGTTCCTTCCGGCGGGGGTCGGCCGGTCGGCTCCGGCCGGCTCGTCCCAGGATAGCCACGGGGGCGGACACGACAGCGGCGCCGTCCACACGGAGGAGCCGCGGACGGGACCGGGCCGTGACGTCAGGACCAGTCGACGTCGGCGGCGGCGACCAGGGCGGCCGCGCGGCGACGGCGCTCGTCCTCGTCCGCATCCCCGGCGACCGCTCCACCGTCGCGGGGGGCGGCGGGGGCCCGCAGGTGCAGGAAGAACTCCACGTTGCCGTCCTGGCCGGGCAGGCCGGAGCGTGCGACCCCGCGGGCCGCGAGGCCGGTCCCGAGCGCGGCCGCCACCACGCCCTCCACGGCCGAGCAACGCGCCCGGGGATCCGTCACGACGCCGGTCCGGGGCAGGGCCGCACGGCCCACCTCGAACTGGGGCTTGACCATCAGCAGCAGGTCGGCGTCCGGCCGGCACACCCCGGCGAGCGCGTCGAGGACGAGGCGCAGGGAGATGAAGGACAGGTCGGAGACCACGAGGTCGACCGACCCCTCGACGTCCGTCGCGGTGAGGTCGCGGACGTTCAGCCCCTCGCGGACCAGGACGCGGGGGTCGGCGCGCAGCTGCTGCACCAGCTGGCCGTGGCCGACGTCGACGGCGGCGACGCGTGCCGCGCCCCGCTCGAGCAGGACCTGCGTGAAGCCGCCGGTCGAGGCCCCGGCGTCCAGCGCCCGTCGTCCGGCCACCGGCACCGGGAAGGCCTCCAGGGCGCTGACGAGCTTGTGCGCCGCGCGGGAGACCCAGCGCGGCCCCTGGTCCAGGAGGGACAGGACCGCCCCCGGCGCCACGGGCTGGGATGGGCGACGCACCGGCGTGCCGTCCACCAGGACGACGCCCTCCTTGACGAGGGCCGCGGCCTCCGTGCGGGAGCGCGCGAGGCCGTCCGCCGCGAGGGCGACGTCGGCCCGTCGGGCCTCACCCACGCGCCGCCTCCGCGGGCTCACCCAGGAGGGCGGTCATGTCGTCGACGATCCAGGTGGGGCGGTCCTCCTCGGGGGCCTCCCCCGCCGCATGCCGGGAGTCCACGCCGGTGAGGACGAGCACGGTCTCCATGCCGGCGGCGTTGCCGCCGCGGATGTCGGTGTCGAGCCTGTCCCCCACCATGAGCGGTGCCTGGAGCCCCAGGGCGGCCGCGGCGGTGTGGAACAGGCGCGGCTCCGGCTTGCCGGCCGCCACCGGGATGACGCCGGTCGCCTGCGTGACGGCCAGGGCGAGGGCACCGTTGCCGGGAGCCACCCCCTCGGCCCGCGGGATGGAGAGGTCCAGGTTCGTGGCCACCCAGTCGGCGCCGGCGTTGACGGCGTAGGCCGCCTCGGCGAGACGCGACCAGTCCACCCGGGGGTCGAAGCCCTGCAGGACGGCGTCCGGTCGCTCGGCCGCGGTCTCCACCACGTGGTGGCCGCGGGCCGCGACGAGGTCCGCCAAATGGACCGAGCCGACCACGAGAACCCGCGCCGGGCCCTCGTGTCCAGCGGCCGTCAGCCGCTCCTCGAGGAGGTCGACACCGGCCGGAGCAGAACCGAAGACATGGGACGGGGACACCTCGAGGCCGAACCGGCGCAGCTGCTCGGCGACCGCCTCCGGGGGTCGCGAGGCGTTGTTGGTGACGAACCCGACGGGCACTCCCCGCTCCGCGAGGGCGCTCACAGTTTCGACCGCGCCGGGGATGGACTCCCCGCCCGCGTAGACGACGCCGTCGAGGTCACACAGGAGCCCGTCGTGACCGCCGAAGAACGTGGAGGCCGCGTGATTCGTCATGACTCGCGCTCCGCGGGGGCGGCCTGCCTGTGCTCCTCGGCGGATCCCTTGGCGACGGGGGCGGACTCCGCGGACGCCTGGGCGGCGTCCGACACGCGGGGCCCGGTGTGTCGCTCGCGGTGACCGCTTACGGGGCGGTCGTCCTCAGCCGGCTCGACCTCCACATCCACGATCTCGGGCTCGGCGAAGCCACCGATCCCCAGGGCGCGCTCGGCCACATGGACGGAGCGTTGCCACACGGCGGCCTCCTGGGTGCGTCCGAGGGCGGTGAGCACGTCGGCCTGGCGCTGGAACAGCCGCGGGGAGAACGGGTAGCCCCGGCGTCGGTCGAGCTCCGGGATCTTCAGTGCGGCGAGGGCGCCCTCCAGGTCTCCGAGATCCTCGCGCACCCCGGACACCACCATCGCGAGCTCCACGCGCGCCGCGCGGTCCAGCCGGGAGGTGTCGACCTCGTCGGCCAGCTGCAGCGCCTTCTCGTGGCGCCCCAGGGCGCGCTCGCTGTCGACCTGCGCCGCGATGTGTGTGTCGTCCCCGGTCATGCGGCGGTAGGTGCGGAACTCGCGCAGGGCCTCGTGGTACTCCCCCGCGGCGTAGGCGGTCAGGGCGACGGCCTCGCGCACGCGGGCCAGGCGCCCTCCCTTGCGGGAGGCGGCCAGGGCGTGCTGGAAGGCGAGCTCCGGGTCCTCGTCGATGTACCGGCCTGCCATCACGAGGTGCTTGGCGACCCAGGTCGCCGGACGCTCGTCGAGACCGCCGATCTCCTTCAGGGTGCCGCGGTCGAGCTCCTTGCCGGTCACGTCCCCGTCGATGTCGGGCGAGCGCTGCTGGTCCACCCTGTTCGCGGCGCGGAGATCAGACGGGCTGTGGGCGGGGCGCTCACGCTGGGCGCGCTCCGGACGACCGGGCCGCGGGGCCGCGGCGTCCCGACCACCCTCGCGGCGTGGACGGCCCGCGCCCTCGCCGTCGCGATGCGGACGGAACGGACGCCCCTCCCCCTGACGTCGCCCGCCGTCCCCATCTCGCCGACCTCGCGGGGTGCCGGAACGGGTGCCGTCGTGGCCGTCTCCGCGGCGATCGTCGCGGGGCTCTCGTGCGGAGCGCTCAGCCATGGGATGTCCTTCCGACTCTTCTGGTGTGTGGGGGCGTGGCCCCGGATTCGCGTCCTGCAGACGCTTTGATGTTCCGCCCCAGCCTACCGGCGAAGGGCGTGCGGGCCTTCGATGAGCGTCAGCGGACGGCTCGTTGCGCCGTGGGTCGCGTTCTGCCGTCCCCACCACAAGCCCCCCAAAACACAGGGAGGCCCCACACCCGAAGGTGTGGGGCCTCAACCCAAAAGAATGTCCGGCGGCGACCTACTCTCCCACAACCTCCCGGCTGCAGTACCATCGGCGCTGTGGGCCTTAGCTTCCGGGTTCGGAATGGAACCGGGCGTTTCCCCCACGCTATGACCGCCGTAACCCTCACCCCAACCAACACACCAAACCAGCATGCCGTGGGAAACCTAGAGAGCCACAAACAAGACAGTGGCAATATTCACTTGAACAACACCCCCCAACCCTACCACACAGGCAAGACCAGGAAAGCACCGGCTGCAATCAGACAACCGCACAGTGGACGCGAACACC
>NZ_JAKRNH010000112.1:0-7583 GCF_022346985.1 Micrococcus sp. ACRRV | reverse complement strand
GCTCAGGTGGGGATCGCCGGCCGACGCGCCCGGCCCCGCCTCCGCCGGCGATCCCCACCTGAGCCCCTTCGTGGAGCTGGAGCGGCAGACGTGGGCGCGCCTGGCGGACCAGCTGGACCAGCCGTTCGACCAGGACGACGTCGAGCGGCTGCGCGGGCTCGGGGAGACCCTCTCCCTCCGCGAGGTCGCCGAGGTGTACCTGCCCCTCTCGCGCCTGCTGGGCATCCACGTCGAGGCGGCCGGCGCGCTGCGGCGGGCCACCAACGAGTTCCTCGGGGAGCGCACGGGCCGCACCCCCTACGTGATCGGCGTGGCCGGCTCGGTGGCCGTCGGCAAGTCCACGACCGCGCGCGTGCTCCAGGAGATGCTGCGCCGCTGGCCGTCCACCCCGCGGGTGGAGCTGATCACCACGGACGGCTTCCTGCATCCCAACGCCGTGCTCCAGGAGCGCGGGATCATGGACCGCAAGGGCTTCCCCGAGTCCTACGACCGCCGGGCGCTGCTGCGGTTCATGGCGGACGTGAAGTCGGGCGCGGCCGAGGTGAGCGCGCCGGTCTACTCGCATGTCACCTACGACATCGTCCCGGAGCGGCGCCAGGTCGTGCACCGGCCGGACGTGCTCATCGTCGAGGGCCTGAACGTCCTGGCCCCGCCGCTCCTCCGGGCGGACGGCACCCCGGGGCTGAGCGTGTCGGACTTCTTCGACTTCTCCGTCTACGTGGACGCACGGGCCGACTGGATCCGGGACTGGTACGTGGAGCGGTTCATGGGTCTGCGCTCGAGCGCGTTCCGCGACCCCGACGCCTTCTTCCACCGGTACGCCTCCCTGTCCGACGAGGAGGCCCGGGAGACCGCCCTGTCCATCTGGGACCGCATCAACGGGCCGAACCTGGCCCAGAATGTGCAGCCCACGCGCGGGCGCGCCCGGCTGGTGCTGACGAAGAACCGGCAGCACGAGGTGACCCGGGTCCTGATGCGGAAGGTGTGAGCCGGACGCCGGTGTGACCGACCCCACCGGTGGACACCCCTCCCGGAATACGTGTCCCGTCGAATGTTCCCTAGACTGGGCCAATGCTTCAGGGATTCAAGGATTTCATCATGAAGGGCAACGTCGTCGACCTGGCGGTCGCCGTCGTCATCGGCGCCGCCTTCGGCAAGGTCGTCACCGCTCTCGTCGACTCGGTGCTGATGCCGCTCATCGCGGCGCTGTTCAAGGCGCCGAGCTTCGACAGCTGGCTCGTGCTCAACCTCAACGGCGTGGACGTGAAGTTCGGCGTCGTGCTGACCGCCATCGTCAACTTCCTGCTCATCGCCGCCGCCGTGTACTTCTGCATCGTGCTGCCGATGAACACGATGATCGAGCGCCGCAACCGCCGCCTCGGCATCACCCCGGCCGAGGACGAGGTCGCTCCGGACGTCGCCGTGCTGACCGAGATCCGCGACCTGCTCGCGCGTCAGAACGGCGCCCCGCGCGACTGATCCCCCGTCAACCTGAAGGGCCCCGGCCCGCCCCCCCAGGAGGCGGACCGGGGCCCTCGTCGTCGTGCCGGGCCCGGCGCGCCCCGGCCGCCGGTCAGGGCGCGCCGGGCGCCGGGACGGACCGGCCCGGGTCCACGCACGGGAGCCAGTCCGCGGGTCCGCCGCGGTCGCACACCGGCACGGACACGGCGAGCCAGGCGGCCACCCACAGCGCCGCGAGCAGCGCCGCCGGGCCCGCGAGCGGGCGCAGTCGGCCGGGGTCGCGACGGGGGCTCACGGCGTCAGTCGTGGAGGCGCAGCTCGCGCTGGACGACCTCGGCCAGGGCCTCGGCCTCGCGGCGGGCGGTCTCCTCGTCGGGGGCCTCCACCATGACGCGCACCACGGGCTCGGTCCCGGACGGGCGCAGCAGCACGCGGCCGGTCTCGCCCAGGCGTGCCTCGGCCTCCCGGACGGCCGACTGCACGGCGGCGTCCTCGGCGGCGCGGGACTTGTCCACGCCGCGGACGTTGACGAGCACCTGCGGCAGGCGGGTCATCACGGCCGCCAGTTGGGAGAGCGGCGTGCCGGTCTCCGCCACGCGGGCGGCGATCTGCAGGCCGGTGAGGACACCGTCGCCGGTGGTGGCGTGGTCGGCGAAGATCACGTGGCCGGACTGCTCGCCGCCCAGGGAGTACTCCCCCAGGCGCATGCCGGCCAGGACGTAGCGGTCGCCGACCTGGGTCTCCACGAGCTCGATGCCGGCCCCGCGCATGGCGAGCTTCAGCCCGAGGTTGGACATGACGGTCACCACGAGGGTGTCCTCCTTGAGCTGCCCGCGGTCCTTCAGGGCGAGCGCCATGATGCCCATGATCTGGTCGCCGTCCACGACCTCGCCGTGCTCGTCCACGGCCAGGCAGCGGTCGGCGTCGCCGTCGTGGGCGATGCCCAGGTCGGCGCCGTGCTCCTTCACGGCCGCCTGGAGCTTCTCCAGGTGTGTGGAGCCGACGCCCTCGTTGATGTTCAGGCCGTCCGGCTCGGCGCCGATCACGATCACCTGCGCACCGGCGTCACGGAACGCGTCCGGGGAGCAGCCGGAGGCGGCGCCGTGGGCGCAGTCCAGCACCACGGTGAGCCCGTCCAGACGGTGGGGCAGCGTCTGCAGGAGGTGGACCACGTAGCGGTCCTCCGCGTCGGAGAAGGTCCGGACCCGGCCGACCTCGGCCCCGGTCGGGCGCAGCGGATGCTCCGACTCGAGGTGCTGGATGATCTCGTCCTCCTGCTCGTCGGTGAGCTTCTCACCGCCGCGCGCGAGGAACTTGATGCCGTTGTCCGGGGCGGGGTTGTGCGAGGCGGAGATCATCACGCCGAAGTCCGCGTCCAGGTCCCCCACGAGGAACGCGGCGGCCGGCGTGGGCACCACGCCGGCGTCGTGGACGTCCACGCCCGACGACGCGAGCCCGGCGATCACCGCGGCCGCGATGTACTGGCCGCTGATGCGGGGGTCGCGGGCGACGACCGCCACCGGTCGGCGACCCGCCGCGAGCGCGTCCGCGCCCAGCACCGGAGCGGCCGCCTGGGCCAGCTGGACGGACAGTTCCACTGTGAGGACGTCGTTGGCCAGGCCACGGACGCCGTCGGTTCCGAACAATCTCGACATGATCCCCGAGTGTACGAGCACGCGTCAGCGTGGACGTCCCGACCCGCCCTCCCCGACGTCGCGATCCGGTCACGATCCGTGGGGGCCGCGCGGTAGGATCACCCCGGGGGAGCCTCGGCGAGCGGCCCGCACCGGCGATCCGGCGCGGCAGCCCGTGGCCCCCGACCCGACCCGAAGGACCCCTCCTCCATGCCCGATCACCAGATCCTCTCCTCGTCGTGGCCGCGCCGCGCCGTCCTCGGCGGCGCCGGGCTCGCGATCGCCGGCACGGTCGCCGGCTGCGGCACCGGCGGCGACGCCGCGCAGAGCACCTCGGCGGACGGCTCCGCGGCCTCGACGGGCCCGCGCCTGCCGGAGCCGGAGATCCTCTCCACCATCGACTGGGGCGCGCGCATCCCGGAGAACTGGCAGCAGACGCTCTACGAGAAGCCGTCCTACCTGGTGATCCACCACACCACGACGCCCAACGTGACGGACGGCTCGCGGGACGCGGCCATCGCCCTGGCCCAGCGCGTGCAGAACCAGCACATCAACCAGCAGTGGGGCGACTCCGGCCAGCAGTTCACCATGTCGCGCGGCGGGTTCGCGATGGAGGGCCGCCACGGCTCCCTCTACGCGCTGCAGGGCGGGGAGACGTTCATCCTCGGCGTCCATGCCCTGGGCTTCAACGCCTACGCGGTGGGCATCGAGTGCGAGGGCTTCTACATGGTCAGCCCGCCCCCGCAGTCCCTCTACGCGGGCCTCGTGAAGCTCTCCGCCTTCATCTGCCAGCAGTACGAGCTGCCGCCGTCGCGGATCATCGGCCACCGCGACGTCGTGAAGACGAGCTGCTGCGGCGACGCCTTCTACGCCAAGCTCCCGATCCTCCGTGAGGACGTCAAGCGCTCCCTCGAGACCGGCGAGTACCAGATCACCGAGGGCTTCGGCGCGGACAACCTCCTGGACGACGCCAAGATCAACGTGGAGAACTACGAGGACTTCCAGAAGAGGTCCTGACGGGCCCTACACCCGACGGACGACGAGGCGCCCCTTCCCGGTCCGGGAGTGGGGCGCCTCGTGGTCCGGGCGACCGGACGGCCGGCCGGCGGCTCAGCGGACGCGCGGGAAGGAGCCGCCGTCCGCCTCGTCGATCTCGGAGAGGACGTCGGCGGACGCGCAGATCTGCGGGTCCGGCAGGTGCACGATGCGCTCGTCCTTGTTCGGGTACGGCAGGGTGTGCAGGACGTGGCGCATGGCCTCCAGGCGGGCGCGCTTCTTGTCGTTCGACTTCACCACGGTCCACGGGGCGTCCGCCGTGTGCGTGTAGAAGAACATGGCCTCCTTGGCGTTCGTGTAGTCGTCCCACTTGTCCAGCGAGGCCAGGTCCGTGGGCGAGAGCTTCCAGCGGCGCACCGGGTCGGTCTCGCGGGCGGCGAAGCGGTTGAGCTGCTCGCGGCGGGACACGGAGAACCACAACTTGATGATGTGGATGCCCGAGTTGGAGAGCATCCGCTCCAGCTCCGGGGTCTCGCGCATGAACTCCAGGTACTGCTGCGGGGTGCAGTAGCCCATGACCCGCTCCACGCCGGCCCGGTTGTACCAGGAGCGGTCGAACATGACGATCTCGCCGCCGGAGGGCAGATGCTGGATGTACCGCTGGAAGTACCACTGCGAGGCCTCGGCCTCGGTGGGCTTCTCGAGGGCCACGGTGCGGGCTCCGCGGGGGTTCATGTGCTCGTTGAAGCGCTTGATGGCGCCGCCCTTGCCGGCGGCGTCGCGGCCCTCGAAGATGATGAGCACCTTCTGGCCGGTCTCCTTGACCCAGAGCTGCATCTTGAGCAGCTCGATCTGCAGCTCGCGCTTGCGGCGCTCGTAGCTCTTGCGGCTGAGCTTGGTCTTGTACGGGTAGCCCTCGCGCCAGGCGGTGGGGTCGGGGCTCGGGAGGGAGTCGCCGTGGAGCGTGCGCCCCAGCTCGCGGATCTCGTCGACCTCGGCGGCGTAGTCCTCCGTGACGGCGAACGGCTGTTCGCGCCGGCCGCTCTCGAGCGGGTGCTCGCCGGCCAGGACTCCGTCGGCGGAGGGGTCGGTGGGGGGCGTCGTCGTGTTCTCAGCCACGGGCGTCTCCTGAGGTCGCGGTGCGACGGACCGCTCACCGGTGCGGGCGTGCGGCCCGGCCCGGCGGCGTCGCCGGACCCCGTCAGTCTACGCCGCCGGAGGACGCGCGGCCGATCCCCGGGCCCCGTTCCGCGGGCTGCGCGCCCCGGAACGCAGGGAACCCCGTGCCCCTCCGAAAGGAGGGCGCACGGGGCTCGTCTCGCGACCGGCGGGCCGGTCGGCGCCGGATCAGCGCTTCGAGAACTGCGAGGCCTTGCGGGCCTTCTTGAGGCCGGCCTTCTTGCGCTCGATCACGCGGGCGTCGCGGGTGAGGAAGCCGGCCTTCTTGAGGGCCGGGCGGTTGTGCTCGCGGTCGATCTCGTTCAGGGCGCGGGAGATGCCCAGGCGCAGCGCGCCGGCCTGGCCGGACGGGCCGCCGCCGTGGATGCGGGCGATCACGTCGTAGGCGCCGTTGAGCTCCAGCAGCGTGAAGGGGTCGTTGACCTCCTGCTGGTGCAGCTTGTTCGGGAAGTAGTTCTCCAGGGTGCGGCCGTTCACGGACCACTGGCCGGAGCCCGGCACGAGGCGGACGCGGGCGACAGCCTCCTTGCGGCGGCCCACGGCGGAACCCGGCACGGTCAGGGCCGGACGCTCGGAGACGGCGGCGGTCTCCGAGGCGGCGGTGGACTCGGAGGTGTAGCTCGTCAGCTCCACGTCGTCGTTCTGGTTGATGCTCATGTCTCTCCTTGGAAGAGGTCTGCTCAGGCGACCACGAGGGTCACTGGGCGACCTGGCCGATCTCGAAGGTGGCGGGCTTCTGGGCCGCGTGGGGGTGCTCGGCACCGCGGTACACCTTCAGCTTGGTCAGCTGCTGGGCCGCGAGGGAGTTCTTGGGGAGCATGCCCTTGACGGCCTTCTCGACGGCGCGCACCGGGTTCTTCTCGAGGAGCTCGGCGTAGGACTCGGACTTCAGGCCACCCGGGTAGCCGGAGTGGCGGTAGGCGCGCTTCTTCTCGAGCTTGGCGCCGGTGAGGGCCACCTTCTCGGCGTTGATGATGATGACGTAGTCGCCCATGTCCGTGTGGGGGGCGAACGTCGGCTTGTGCTTGCCGCGCAGCAGGGTGGCGGTGTGGGTGGCCAGGCGGCCGAGGACGACGTCCGTGGCATCGATGATGTGCCACTGGCGGTCGGCGTCACCAGGCTTGGGAGTGTACGTACGCACGTTGTCTGCCTTCAGTTCGGTTCGGTCACAGCCGCCGGCTCCGGGTCGTGAGTCCGAGGCGGGCGGCCGTTCAGTTCTCCGTGCGCGCCGGTCCCCCAGGTGAGGGCTGGAAGGCGGCCGGGCCCGAGGAGCCCCGGGGGTGCGGCGCGAGTCGAGGCCATGCAACTGAGCCACTCGCGGCACGACGCATCCGGGTGCGGGCATGCGCAACGTCCACCCATGATACCGGCTCATCCGGTCCGGGCCAAAAGCGTCCCGCGGACCTCAGCCGAGGTCGGCGAGGGGGGCGCGCCGGGCGCGGCTCCCCTCGGCGCGGGCCCGGAGTTCCTCACCGGTCTCCGGGTAGCCCACCTCGAGAAGGGTCAGCCCGTGCGCCGGCGCGAGCCGGGCGGCCGAGTCCCGCACCGGGCCGGCCACGCGGGCGGCCGTCCACCCGGGCGTCCGCCGCCCCTCCCCCACCTCGAGCAACGCCCCCACGATGGTCCGCACCATGGAGTGGCAGAACGCGTCCGCCCGCAACCGCACCCGGACCAGCCCGTCCGGGGTGCGGACGACCTCCGCGTCCTGGACCTCGCGGACGGTGGTGGCCCCCTCGCGCGGGCGGCAGAAGGACAGGAAGTCGTGCAGGCCCAGCAGCGCGCCGGCCTCCACGGCCATCAGCCGCTCGTCCACACGGGCGCCATGCCAGAGCACGCCGTGCCGGGCGAGCGGGTCGCGGGTCTCCGGCCGATCGCTGATCCGGTACTCGTACGCGCGCCAGAGCGCGCTGAACCGGGCATCGAACCCGTCGGGCGCTCGTCGGGCCCCGCGGACGACGACGGCGCCCTGCCACGGGCGCAGCACGCCCTGGAGGCGACGCACCAGGGCGTCCGCGGGGTCCACGTCCGCGCGGCCGCGGGCCAGGGCCGACCACTCGGCCTCCGTGAGGTCGCAGTGCACCACCTGTCCGCGCGCGTGGACGCCGGCGTCGGTGCGGCCGGCCACCACGGTGCGGACGGGGCGCCGCACGATCGTCTCGAGGGCGCCCTCCAGCGCGCCCTGGACAGTGGCCAGGCCCGGCTGCGCAGCCCAGCCGCGGAAGCCCGAGCCGTCGTACGCCAGGTCCAGGCGCAGCCGGACCTCCCCCTCACGCGGCAGGCCGGTCGTGGGGTCCGGGCGGGGTTCCACGGGGG
>NZ_JAKRNH010000111.1:0-7662 GCF_022346985.1 Micrococcus sp. ACRRV | reverse complement strand
TCCTCGAGCGCATCGCCGGCACCCTGATCCGTCGATTCGACGGCTCCGTGCCCGCCGCCGACGTGCGCACCACCGTCGCCGAGGTCACCGCCGAGCTCGAGCCCGAGGCCCGGCAGCTCGCCGAGGACCGCGAGCGGATGCACCGCGCCGGCGTCGGGCACCAGCTCTCCGCCCCGCCGCGCCGCGCCGCCGAGGTGGACGCGGACCGTCCCCAGGTGATGCCCAAGACCGAGGGCTGGCAGCAGCCCATGGGCCCGGACGGGCGCCCGCAGCTGCAGTTCAAGCAGCCGCGCGTCTCCCAGCCGCCGCAGCACCTGGCGGACATGACACTGGCCGAGCGTCAGGCCAAGGCCAAGGAGATCGGCCTGCCGGCGTTCCGCGCCAAGCAGCTCTCCGTGCACTACTTCGAGCACTTCACCACGGACCCGGAGCAGATGACGGACCTGCCCAAGGGCAAGCGCGAGGAGATCGCGGAGGCGTTCTTCCCGCCGCTGCTCACCGAGGTCCGCCGCCTGACCACGGACCGCGGGGACACCGTGAAGTTCCTCTGGCGGCTGTTCGACGGCGCCCTCGTGGAGTCCGTGCTCATGCGCTACCCGGGGCGCGTCACCCTGTGCGTGTCCTCCCAGGCCGGCTGCGGCATGAACTGCCCGTTCTGCGCCACCGGCCAGGCAGGTCTGACGCGCAACATGTCCACGGCGGAGATCGTGGAGCAGATCGTCCGCGCCAACCAGGTGATCGCCGAGGGCGGCCTGGGGGGCACGCGCCGGGACGGCGGGCACGACGCCGACCGCGTCACCAACGTGGTGTTCATGGGCATGGGCGAGCCCCTGGCCAACTACAAGCGCGTGATGGCGGCCGTGCACCGCATGGTGGACCCGGCCCCCGAGGGCCTGGGCATGTCCGCCCGGCACGTCACCCTCTCCACGGTGGGCCTGGTCCCGGCCATCAAGAAGCTCGCCCAGGAGGGCGTGCCGCTGACGTTCGCGCTGTCCCTCCACGCGCCGGACGACGAGCTGCGTGACGAGCTGATCCCCGTGAACGCCCGGTGGAAGGCCGACGAGGCGATCGACGCCGCCTACGAGTACTTCCTGGCCACCGGCCGGCGCGTCTCCATCGAGTACGCGCTGATCAAGGACATGAACGACCACGCCTGGCGCGCGGACCTGCTGGCCAAGAAGCTCAACGCCCGCGGCAAGGGCTGGGTGCACGTGAACCCGATCCCGCTGAACCCGACGCCGGGCTCCATCTGGACGGCCTCGGAGAAGGACGTGACGCGGGAGTTCGTGGACCGGCTCAACGCGGCCGGCATCCCGGCCACCCTGCGCGACACCCGAGGCAAGGAGATCGACGGCGCCTGCGGCCAGCTCGCCGCCGACGACGAGGACGTCGCGGCCCGGGCCTGAGCCGGGCCGGCCGGCGTCGGGGTGGAGTGTGCGGAGCACAAGGGGTTCGTGCACTTGTTCGCGGACGCCGCCGTGCTCGGCCGATCGGTCACGGGCAGGGCCGAGGCCCTGGGCGACGCCATGCCGACGGCACCCAGGGCCTCGTGAGCCGCCCCCGCGGGGCGGGATGTCGGGCGGTCAGAACTCGACGGTGTCGTGGTCGCCGGGGCGGGCCTCGCCGCCGGTGACCTTCGCCTTCACGATCTCCACGACGGAGGCCGCGCCGCCGCCGTCCCAGTACTCGGCGGAGTCGGCCTGCACGCGGACCAGCACGATCTGCGGGTCCTCGGGGCGCGCGCCCTCGCCGAAGAACGCCTCGGTGGCGGAGTTCCAGTACTCCGTCTTGCGGGCCTCGTCGCGGACGATCTCGCCATGGCCGGCCACGGAGGCCCAGAAGCCCTTCTCCTGCACGGCCACGTTCACGGGGCGGCCGGCCGAGTCCTGCGCGGCGTCGCCCGTGGCGCGGGTGATGAACCACAGCACGCCCGGCTCCTGCTCCACCTCCTGCACCGCCATGGGGCGGGAGGCCAGGGTGCCGTCCTCCTCGGCGGTCGTGAGCATCACGACGCCGGCCTTCTCGATCTTCTCCAGCAGCGCGGTGCGGGGATCCTGCTCGGTCATGTCGTCCTCCTTGCGTTTCGCGCGCCCGCGCCGTCGGCGGGCGTCGTGGGGGCCACGCTAGGCGAGCCCCGACGGCGGAGGCCAGGGCTCGGGGGCGCCGATGACGCGGTCGGCCGGAGCCCGGAGGCGTCGGTTCAGCGGGCGAGGCGCGCCGCGAGGACCTCCACGCCGAGCGCGTAGCCCTGCGTGCCGGCGCCGGCGATCACCGCCGTCGCCACCGCAGAGACGACCGAGTGGTGCCGGAACTCCTCCCGGGCGTGGATGTTGGTGATGTGCACCTCCACGATCGGCACGGGCACCGCCGCCAGGGCGTCCCGGATGGCCACGGAGGTGTGGCTGTACGCCGCCGGGTTGATGAGGATCCCGGAGAAGCCCGTGCGGGCCTCCTGGATCCAGTCCACGAGCTCC
The DNA here is from genome assembly GCF_022346985.1 of Micrococcus sp. ACRRV. Classification (NCBI taxonomy): domain Bacteria; kingdom Bacillati; phylum Actinomycetota; class Actinomycetes; order Micrococcales; family Micrococcaceae; genus Micrococcus; species Micrococcus sp. ACRRV. Next base: position 5,188 of record NZ_JAKRNH010000111.1, on the reverse strand, counting down.
CCCTCGTGGTTGGACTGCCGGAAGTCCACCTCCAGGCCGTGCTCGGCGGCGCGGGCCGCGGTGAGCGCCCGCACGTCCTCGAGGGTCTCGAACCCGTACTTCTCCGGCTCGCGGGTGCCCAGCATGTTCAGGTTGGGCCCGTTGAGGACCAGCAGCGGCAGTCGGGCGGCGGAGGCGGCGGGCATGGAGTCGGTCATGGGGCCAGCGTAGGCCGGGACGCCCCCGGAGGCATCGCCCCTGGTGGGGGGCGGGTGACGGCGGCACAATGGGGGAGAGGAGGCATCCGTCATGAGCACCGAGAGCAGGCACACCGCCACCCCCGTGGACGAGACCCCCGTCCCCGAGACCCTGACGCTCACCGGGACGGGCGTGGACGGCGTCGAGATGCCGCGGATCGGCCTGGGCACCTGGCCGCTGCGGGGCGCGGAGGCGCGCGACGCCGTCGAGCAGGCCCTGCGGATCGGCTACCGCCATGTGGACACCGCCCAGAACTACGGGAACGAGGACGCCGTCGGCGAGGGGATCGCGGCCGCGATCCACGCCGGCGTGCTGGACCGGGACCAGCTGTTCGTCACCACCAAGGTCAACCGGGAGCACCACGGCGACGCGCGGACGGTGCGCGCCGCCGTCGAGTGCCGGCTGCGCGTGCTCGGTCTGGCGCACGTGGACCTGGTGCTCGTGCACTGGCCGAACCCGGACCAGGACCGCTACCTCGAGACCGCCTGGTCCCTGTCCGAGCTGGCCGAGGACGGCCTGATCCGCGCCTGGGGCGTCTCCAACTTCACCCCCGCGCACCTGGACCGGCTGGCCGGGGCCGGGCTGCGGGCGCCCGTGGACCAGATCGAGGTCGGGCCGCTCCGGCAGTCGCCGGCGTGGCAGGAGGGCGTGCGCGCCCACGGCGCCGCGATCACCGCGTACTCGCCGTTGGACCGGGCCGACCAGGACCTGGGCGCCCTGGAGCCCGTGGCCGCCGCGGCCGCGCGCACGGGACGGACGCCCGCCCAGGTGGTGCTGCGCTGGCACCTGCAGTCCGGCCGGGCCGCCGTGCCCAAGTCCGCCGACCCCGCGCGCCAGGCGCAGAACCTGGACGTGTTCTCCTTCGCGCTGACCGCCGAGGAGATGGCCGCGATCGACGCCCTCGACACCGGCGAGGGGCCGCGCCGCCACCCCGACGAGTTCGGACACTGACCCTCGGCGGAATAGGCCCCTGACCGGCGTCGTTGGACCGGGGGAGACCGATCCCGCCCGATCCGAGAGGACCCCACCATGGCCACCACCGACCTCACCCTCGAGGCCTTCGGCACCACCGTCTCCGAGAACGACACCGTCCTGGTCGACTTCTGGGCGGAGTGGTGCGGCCCCTGCAAGATGTTCGGCCCCGTCTTCGAGACCGCCTCGGAGAAGCACCAGGACGTGGTGTTCGCCAAGGTGGACACCGAGGACCAGCAGCAGCTCGCCGCGATGGCCGGCATCACCTCCATCCCCACGCTCATGGCGTTCCGCGGCGGCGTCCTGGTGTTCTCCCAGGCCGGCGCGCTGCCCGGCCAGGCACTCGACCAGCTGATCGACCAGGTCACGGCCCTGGACATCGCCGAGGTCCGCGCCATGGCGGAGCAGCAGGGCGCGCAGGACGCCGAGCCCTCCGAGGAGGAGGCCGTGCAGTCCGCCGCCGCGCAGCTCGACGACGTCAACGGCCGCTGAGCGTCCCCCCGCTCAGCGGGGGCCGAACGCCCCCTGCTCCCACTGCATCACCAGCCACGGGCTGAACACCCGGGGCACGGAGGCCAGCGCGGCCGTCAGGTCCGCGACCTCCACCCAGCACCACTCGGCGACCTCGTCCCGCTCCGGGACGGGGTCGCCGTCGCATTCCGCGCGGAACACGGGGCAGACCTCGTGCTCCTCGACGCCGCCGGCGTCCGCGGCCCGGTACCGGAAGCCCGGCAGCAGCGGGGTCACCTCCCGCACGCCGACCCCCAGCTCCTGCGGGGCGCGCCGCAGCACGGCCTCCGCCGGGGCCTCACCGGGGGCGGGATGCCCGCAGAACCCGTTGGTCCACACGCCGCCGAACGCCTTCTTGCCCAGGGCGCGGCGGGTGAGGAGGAACCGGCCGTCCGGCCCGTAGACGTGGCAGGAGAACGCCAGGTGCAGCGGCGTGCCGCCGTCCGCCGCGTTCCGGTGGACGCTGGCCTTCGCCTCCGTGCCGATCGGCGCGCCGTCGGCGCCGAGCAGCACCACGCGCTCCTCGACCTCCTCGACGGTGCGGGGGTACGACGGTCCCTGCTGCATCTCACGTCCTCCCTGGCCTGGGCTCACGGGGTTGACAGCACCTGCGTGCCCCCGACTATTGTCTAGATGGAAAGACTACTAGATTTTCTAGAGAAAGGGGTGGACGTGCCGGAGGCCATCCAGTCCCTCGACGCCGCCTCGACGGCTCTCCGGGAATCGCCGATGCTGAGCCGGATCTCCGAGCCCGCCCCCGCGATCCGACCCGTCTCGGGCGAGCTCAAGGGCGTGACGTCGGCCGCTCGCACCCTTCGCAGGATCATCCGGCTCAACGCGCAGATCCGCGTGCAGATGCGCCTGCTCATGGGCCTGAACGAGACCGACTACGCCGCGCTCTCCGTGCTCATGCGCGCCCCCACCGGGCCCACGGAGCTCGCCCGGCACCTGCACTTGACGACGGCGGCCACCACCGCCGTCGTCGACCGCCTGGTGGCCGGCGGCCACGCCGTCCGCGAGCCCCATCCCCAGGACCGCCGGCGCACGCTGGTGCGGGCGCTGCCGGAGTCCCGCAGCCAGGCCATGGCGGAGGTCCAGCCGATGGTGGACATGGTCGGGGACGCGATGTCCGGCATGACCGACCAGGACCGGGCCGCCGTGGAGCGGTTCCTGGACAGCGTGGCGGACCACATGGATGCCTGGCGCGACGACCTCACCGCCCGCGTCACCCAGCAGGCGGAGCAGCCGTGAACCCCCTCGCCGCCGGCATCGGCGGGGCCGCCCCGTGGTCGGCCTCGGCCGCGACCCCCGGCCTCGACGACGCCGGGCGCGCCCGAGCCGCCGTGCGGGCCGAGCTGGACCGCGTCTTCGCGGAGACCCCGCTCTGCGCGGACGCCCCGGACTCCTTCCACCTGCTGTGGGCGCGGCTCCGCGAGGCGGTCTCGGGCGGCAAGCTGGTGCGCCCCCGCCTGGTGGACCTGGGCTGGCGGACCGTGCGCCGGGCCCCGGCGTCCTCCGGTGTCCCCCGCGGCGGCACGGGGGAGGAGGAGGCCGCCGACCTGCGCGCGGTGGCGCGTGTGGGCGCCGCGTTCGAGCTGCTGCACGCCGCGCTGATCGTCCACGACGACGTGATCGACCGGGACGACCTGCGCCGCGGCCGGCCCACCGTGGCCGAGCAGTACCGCCGCGACGCGGTGCGCGACGGCGTCCCCGCCGGGGAGGCCGAGCACGTGGGCCGCTCCGCCGGGATCATCGCCGGGGACCTGCTGCTCACCGCCGCCTTCCGCCTGGCGGCGGCCTCCGGGGCGCGCGTCCGCGCCGCCGAGGCGGCCGAGAGCGTGTTCCGCGCCGCCTCCGCGGCGGCCGCCGGGGAGCTGGAGGACGTCCTCCTGGCCCTGCACCGCCACACCGGGGACCACCCCGAGGCCGGGCGGATCCTCACCATGGAGCGGCTCAAGACCGCCGGCTACTCGTTCGAGGAGCCGCTGCGGGCCGGGGCCCTCCTGGCCGGGGCGGACCCGGCCCACGCCGAGGCCCTCGCCGAGGCCGGGGCCCTGCTCGGCGTCGCCTACCAGGTGGTCGACGACGTCCTCGGCACCGCGGGGGACCCCGCCGTCACCGGCAAGCCCCACGACGCGGACCTGCGGGAGGGGAAGGCCACCCTGCTCACGGCGCACGGCCGCCGCGACCCCCGGGCGCGCGCCGCCCTGGACCGCGTGGCCCGCGCCGAACGGCACGGTGAGGACCTCGGCGAGCTGGCCGCCGCCGTCGCCGAGGCCCGTGCGGCCCTCGTGGACGCCGGCTCCGTGGAGCACGCGCTCGGCGTCGCCGAGGAGCTCGTGGACCAGGCGCGCGCCCTGCTGGACGCCCTGCCCATGGCCCCCGCCGAGCGAGCCGAGTTCGCCGCCACGTGCGGTCAGATCCTGCAGCGGGAGGCCTGAGATGACCGGGACGACGACGCCCCCCGCCCCGGCCGGGCCGGAGTGCGGCACGGTCCGCGCCCGCACGGGGGAGACGGACCTGGAGCTCTACACCGCCACCGCCCTGCGGGTGGCCGGGGAGGTGATCGGGCGGTATTCGACGTCGTTCTCCTGGGCCTGCCGGGTCCTGCCCCCGGACGCCCGCCGGGACATCGCCGCGATCTACGCGATGGTCCGCGTGGCCGACGAGGTGGTGGACGGCGCCGCCGAGGAGGCGGGGCTCCCCGTCGCGCGGGTGGCCGCCGGGCTCGACGCCTACGAGCGGGCCTGCGAGGATGCCATGGACACCGGGTTCTCCACGGACCTGGTGCTGCATGCCTTCGCGGACGTGTCCCGCCGGCACGGCATCACCGCCGAGCTGACCCGGCCGTTCTTCGCCTCCATGCGCGCGGACCTCACCGTGGCCGAGCACGGGGAGGACTCGCTGGCCGCGTACATCCACGGCTCCGCCGAGGTGGTGGGCCTGATGTGCCTTCAGGTGTTCCTCTCGATGGACGGCACGCGCGCGGACGGCCCCGCCGACCGCGGCGCCCTGCGCGCGGCGGCCTCCCGGCTGGGGGCCGCCTTCCAGAAGGTGAACTTCCTGCGGGACCTGGCCGCGGACCACGACGCCCTGGGCCGCACCTACTTCTCCGGGGCCGCCCCGGAGGCGCTCACCGAGGAGCGCAAGGCCGAGCTGCTCGCGGACCTCGACGCGGACCTGGACGCCTCCCTGCCCGGCATCCTCGCCCTCGACCCCCGCGCGGCCCGGGCCGTGCTGCTGGCCCACGGGCTGTTCGCCGAGCTCTCCCGGCGCCTGGCCGCCACCCCCGCCGCCGAGCTGGCCCGCCGCCGCGTGCGCGTGCCGGACCCGGTGAAGGCCCGGATCGCCGTCCGCGTGCTGGCCGCCTCCCCCGTGGGGATCGGCCGCCGCGGACGCCGCCTTCCGGCGGGGTGCGCCGAGGACCTCGCCGCTCACCAGGACGGAGACCGCCGACCATGACCCCCAC
>NZ_JAKRNH010000110.1:0-7861 GCF_022346985.1 Micrococcus sp. ACRRV | reverse complement strand
CGGCCGAGGAGGGCGCCTCCGGGGCCGTCCGCGGACCGAACGACGGCGTGCCCGCCGCGGCCCTCGCGACGCTGCCCGGCCCCCTCCCGCAGGCGCTCGTCGACGCCGCCGACCCGGACGTCCACCCCGGTCGCCCGGCGGACCGGCTGCACGGCGGGCGCGGCGACGGCCGCCCGGTGGCCGAGGCGGACCGGCTCGCGTTCTGGGAGGCGGCCGGCCGACGTCTGAGCTGGGAGCGGCCCTTCACCCGGACGCGCTCCCTCACCGCCCCGGACCCGGCCGCCGAGCGCGGCCCGGAGATCCGCTGGTACGAGGACGGCACCCTGAACGTGGCCGTGAACTGCGTGGACCGGCACGTGGCGGCGGGGCGCGGGGAGAAGGTCGCCCTGTACTTCGAGGGCGAGCCCGGCGACCGCCGCGCCGTCACCTACGCGCAGCTGCAGCGCGAGGTCGCCCAGGCCGCGAACGCCCTCGAGGAGCTGGGCATCGAGGCGGGCGACCGCGTCGTCGTGTACCTGCCCGTGCTCGTGGAGACGATCGTCATCACGCTGGCGTGCGCGAGGATCGGCGCCGTGCACTCGCTTGTGTTCGGCGGGTTCTCGGCGGAGGCGCTGCGGTTCCGCGTCGAGGACACGGGCGCCAAGCTGCTCGTCACCACCGACGGCCAGTTCCGCCGCGGCGCCGCCGTCCCCGTGAAGGCCAACGCGGACGAGGCCGTGTCCGGGGACAACGCGATCGAGCACGTCCTCGTCCTGGACCGCACGGGCCACCGGGACATCCCGTGGACCGAGGGCCGGGACCTGTGGTGGCACGACGTCGTGGACCGCCAGCCGGACACCCACACCCCGCGCGCCTTCGACGCGGAGCACCCGCTGTTCATCATGTACACCTCCGGCACCACGGGACAGCCCAAGGGGCTCGTGCACACCTCCGGCGGGTACCTCGCGGCGGCCTCGTGGACGCACGACTTCCTGTTCTCCCACCCGGACCCGGCGCGGCGCGACGGCGACGTGCACTGGTGCACCGCGGACCTGGCCTGGGTCACCGCGCACACCTACGAGATCTACGGTCCGCTCTCGAACGGGGTCACGCAGGTGATCTACGAGGGCGTGCCGAACGCCCCGCACCCGGGCCGGCACTTCGAGGTGATCGAGCGCTACCGGGTGACGAGCTACTACACGGCGCCCACCCTGATCCGCTCGCTCAAGGGCTGGCATCCGGACGGAATCCCGGCGCACGCGGACGGTGGCCCAGACCTGTCCTCGATCCGCCTGATCGGCACCGTGGGCGAGTCCGTGAACCCGGAGGCCTGGACGTGGGCCCGCACCCAGATCGGCCGGGACACCCCGGACCTGCCGATGGTGGACACGTGGTGGCAGTCCGAGACGGGCGCCACCGTGCTCTCCCCGCGCCCCACGGACACGGCCTTCAAGCCGGGCTGCGGCTCCCGGCCCCTGCCGGGGGTGGACGTGGCCGTGGTCGACGACGATGGCGCCCCCACGCCCGAGGGCCTGCAGGGCCGGATCGTGGTCACCCGCACCTCGCCGTCGATGGCGCGGACCGTGTGGCGGAACCCGGCCCGCTACTTCCACTCGTACTGGGAGGACTACGCGGACCAGGGCGAGGCGGGCTGGTTCCTCGCCGGCGACGGCGCCAAGCGGGACGAGGACGGCGACGTCTGGATCCTCGGCCGCGTGGACGACGTCATCAACATCTCCGGCCACCGGCTCTCCACCATCGAGATCGAGTCCGCGCTCGTGGCGCACCCGCACGTGGTGGAGGCCGGCGTGTGCCCCGTGCCGGACCCGAAGACGGGCCACGCGGCCGTCGCGTTCGTCGTGGCGCACGAGAGCTGGCTGGCCGGCGACGACGGCCCCGGCGCCTCCGCCGCCGACCGCGCCGAGGAGCTGCGGCGGCATGTGGGGCGGGTGATCGGGCCGGTGGCCAAGCCCGCCGAGGTGGTCTTCGTCCCCGACGTGCCCAAGACCCGCTCCGGCAAGATCATGCGGCGCCTGCTCACCCAGCTGCACCAGGGCACGACCATCGGCGACACCACGAGCCTGCAGAACGAGTGGTGCATCCCGCAGATCGCCGAGGTCGTGGCCGCCCGCCGCTGACGCCCAGCGGCGCCCGTCCCCCGCCCTCGGCTTTCGTTCGAGAAACGGACGGCGCGCCGCGCGCTTTCGTTCACGAAAGGCACGGCGCGCCGGACGCACTCGCGCGACGGGCCGGTCAGCCCGCGAGGCCCTCGGAGAGCTTCTGCATGTCGAACACCTCGTCCTCGGCGGGACGCTCCGGAGCCTGGACCGCGTTCCACTCGGTGAACGTCGCAGTGGCGTCCGCCTCGGACTCCACGGAGTTCACGTCCTCCAGGCGGTACAGCTCCTTGGTCTCCTTGTCGACGTACATGGTGCGCCCGAAGTCCTTGTGCTCCTCCGGGAGGGCGTACTTGAGGACCTTCCTGCCGTCCAGGTCCACCTCCTCGGCCTTGACGTCCTTGCCGTTGAAGGCGTCCGCGGCCGGCATGTCCTCCTCGAGGTCGTCCATCACGGTGCCGAGGGAGAGCTCGCCCATCCCGGAGGCCTGGTCGGCCGGCATGAGCATCCAGCGGTCGCCCACGATCTGCTGGAAGGCGTCCATGCCCTCCGGCGCCTGCCCGCCCTCCGCCTTGTTGATCCTCATGTAGACGTCCTGGCCCAGGCGCAGGATGTCCATGTTGACCTCTCCGTCACCCATCTTCGCGGCGACCGTGCCCTTCAGGTGCGAGTCGTCCGTGGCGCCGGCCAGGTCAATGGTCCCGGACTGGATGTCCGAGGAGGACGAGGCCGACGCGGAGCCCGAGGCGTCCTCCTTGGCGGTGCCGTCCATCTTCAGGTGAAGGCTCTGGGCGTCCACGACCTTCTGGCGGACCTCCGGCCAGCTCTCCTCCAGGGTGGGCTGGGTGGCGCAGGCGGAGAGCAGCAGCCCGCCGGTGGCGAGCAGGGCGGCGGCGGCGATCTTGGGGGACTTCATGGCGAGCTCCTGACTCGGGGCGGCGCCGCGGGAGCGCGGCGCTCAGTCGATGACCCCTCCACCATGCCGCCTCGGCGCGGGACCCGTCACGCGTCGCACGCCCCGGCCGCACGGATCCGCGCGGCCGGGGCGGATGCCGGTCAGCGGCGGAACCCGGCCCCCCGGTGGTCCTCCGGCAGCAGCGGTCCCGCGCCGGCCACGTTCTCGCGCAGGGTCCGCCCGGCCTCGGGCTCACGCAGCACGCCGCGCCGCCGCAGCTCGGGGCTCACGAGCCGGGCGAACCGCTCGAGGTCCGTCGGACGCACGGCCGCGGAGATGTTGAAGCCGTCCACGCCGGTCTCGCGGTGCCAGCGCTCGAGCTCGTCGGCCACGGTGGCCGGGGACCCCACGATCACCGGCCCCCGCCCGCCCACGCTCACGAACTCGGCCACCTCGCGCACCGTCCAGCGCCGGTCCGGCGACTGGGTGGTGAACGCGGCCAGCGCCGTCCGCGAGGCCTCGCTCTCCACGTGCTCCAGCTCGGCGTCCGGGTCCAGGCCGGACAGGTCCACCCCCGTCCAGCCGCCGAACAGCGCGAGCGCGGACTCCACGTCCACGTGCTCGTGGTACGAGGCCAGCCGCGCCTGCGCCTCCTCGTCCGTGTCCGCGACGACGACGGTCACCATCGCCAGCACGCGGATCGCGTCCTCGGGGCGGCCGGCCTCCCGCAGGCCCTCGCGGGTCTGCTCGACGAACCGCCGCACGTGCGCCGTCGTCGGGCCGATGTAGAAGACCGCCTCCGCGTGCTCGAGCGCGAACCGTCGCCCCCGCGAGGACGCGCCGGCCTGGAACAGGAACGGGGTGCCCTGCGGCCCGGGGTGCGCGAGCGCGACGCCGGGCAGGCGCACGTGCGGGCCCTCCACGTCGATCGGGTGCACCTTCGCCGGGTCCGCGAACACCCCGGACTCGCGGTCCGCCACGACGGCGTCCCGCTCCACGGACCCCTCGAACTGGCGGTACATGGCGTCGAGGTAGGCGTCGGCGCGGTCGTAGCGCTCGTCGTGCCCGGGCTGCCGGTCCAGGCCGAGGTTGCGCGCGGCCGAGTCCTGGTAGCCGGTCACCACGTTCCACGCGATGCGCCCGCCCGTGAAGTGGTCCAGCGAGGTCAGCGTGCGCGCCAGCAGGTAGGGCTGCTCGTAGGTGACGGACGCGGTGACGCCGAAGCCCACCCGCTCGGTGACGGCGGCCATCGCCGAGACCACCGTGAACGGGTCCAGCAGCGGCCACTGCACGCCGCCGCGCACCGTGGCGTCCACGCCGCCGCCGTGCACGTCGTACAGCCCGAGGATGTCCGCGAGGAACACGGCGGTGAACCCGCCCTCCTCCACCGTGCGGGCCAGGTCCGTCCAGAAGGACAGCCGGTCGAACTCGTGGGCGCGGGACTCGGGGTGCCGCCACAGCCCGGGCGACTGGTGCACGGGCGTCACCATGTCGAACGCGCTGAGGATGAACGGGGCGGGGGCGGGGGTCGCGGTCATCGGGTCTCCAGGGTCACGGGGGCACGGTCGGCCGGAACGACGGCGGCCGGCCCGTCCGCCTGTGGGGCCAGGATGGCGGCGTCGTCGGCCACGAGGTCCGTCTCGGGGCGGGCCACGGGGTCACGGGCGAAGCGCGTGGCGATCAGCGAGAGCGTGGCCAGCAGCGTCAGGTACGCGGCGATCAGCCACGGTGTGTGGCCGCCCGCCTCGTACAGCAGCGCCGCGATGAACGGGGCGAACCCGCCGCCCACCACCGTGCCGAGCTGATAGCCCAGGTTCACGCCCGAGTACCGCACGCGCACCGGGAACTGCTCGGAGAACCACGCGGCCTGCGGACCGTAGACGCTGTCGTGGGCCACGTTGATCACCAGCACGACGACGAGCGGCAACACCGCCAGCGCACCGGCATCCACGACGGCGAACAGCACCCAGCCCGCCACCGCCGTGAGCGCGTACCCGACCCGGGACACCCGGGCACGGCCCACGCGATCCGAGACCGCGCCCCAGAAGGGGGTGCTCAGCAGCCCGATGGCCGAGGCGACCATGATGGCGGAGACGAGGACGCCGTCGTCGGCGCCGCGGAGCACGAGGTAGCTCACCAGGTACGCGGTGACGAGGTAGTAGAGGCCGTTCTGGCCGAGACGCAGGCCGGCGGTCACGAGCACGGGGCGGGCGTGATGGCGCAGCAGCTCGACGACGGGCGCGCGGCTGACGGTCCCCACGTCCCGGTGCACGCGGAACTCCGCCGAGTCCTCGACGCCGAGGCGGATGGCCAGGCCCACCACCACGAGCAGGCCCGAGGCGAGGAACGGCAGGCGCCAGCCGAACGCGGCGAACTGCTCGTCGGTGGTGACCAGCTTGACCAGGGAGAACGCGCCGGTGGCCAGGAGCATGCCGGCCGAGGAGCCGACCTGCGTGAACGAGCCGAACAGGCCGCGTCGGCCCGCGGGGGCGTGCTCCACCGACATCAGGGCGGCCCCGCCCCACTCCATGCCGGCCGAGACGCCCTGCAGGCAGCGCAGCAGCACGAGTCCGGCCACCGCCCACCAGCCCGCCTGGGCGAACGTGGGCAGGACGCCGATGAGCATCGAGGCGCCGCCCATCAGCAGCAGCGAGATGACCAGCAGGGCCTTGCGGCCCACGCGGTCCCCGAAGTGGCCGGCCACGATCCCGCCCAGCGGGCGCAGCACGACGCCGACGGCGAGCGTGGCGAACGAGGCGAGGGTCGCCCCGAACGCGGTCTGGCCGGGGAAGAACTGCACGTTGAACACGAGCGCGGCGGCCAGGCCGTAGAGGTAGAAGTCGTACCACTCGATGGTGGTGCCGATGAACGAGCCGAGCGCGGCCCGGCGACGGTGGGTGCGCAGGGTGCTCATCGGGCGGCCTCCCCGGGGGCGGGGGCGTCGCCGAGGGGCGCGGAGGCGGCCGGGGCGTCGCCGATCGCGTTGAGGCCCTCGGGCACGGTGCCGTTGATCCAGTAGTCGCCGATCGCCCGGGCACGGAACGCGATGGGGTTGTGCGTGGCCACGGTCTGGGCGTTGCGCCAGTGCCGGTCCAGGCCCTTGGCGGTGCTCGTGGCGGAGGCCCCGCCGGTGAGGAACAGCTCCTGGGCGGCGCCGAGGGCCAGCTCCGGGACGGTCACCTGGGCGTGCTCCACCGCGAGCTCGGCCCACGTGAAGGAGGCGGGCACCTCCTCGGGGGCGCCGGAGCCGGTGCGGCCGGCGTCGTGGTCCGCGAGCGCCGCGTCCAGGGCGTCCGCCGCCGAGAGCACCGCGGCCTCGGCCGTGAACGCCTTGGCCGCGATCCGTCCGACGGCCTCCTGGATCAGCGGGTCCTCCCGGAACGGCAGGCCCAGGCCCGTGTTGAAGGTGCGCACGCGGGCGGCCACGGCGTCGGCGGCGTCCCGGCGGGCCGCCCGGGCGATCCCGGCGAGGACCGCGAGCAGGATGAGCTGGAACCACGCCGCCTCGTAGACGGCCTCGGCGCTGCCGGGCACCCGGTCGAGCACGTCCTGCGGCGGCACGGCGACGCCGTCGAACACCGCGGTGCCCGTGCCGGTCAGGCGCTGGCCGAACCCGTCCCAGTCGTCGTCCAGCCGCACGCCCGGGGCCTCCACCGGCACGACGGCGAAGCGCCGGCCCGGGGCCGGGTGCCCGTCCGCGTCGGTCTGGGCGGCGGAGACCCGCGTGTGCGAGGAGAAGATCGAGCCGGTCGCGTAGAACTTGGTGCCGGTCAGGGTCCACGGGCCGTCGCCCGCGGCCGGCGGGGTCAGGACCGTGTTGAGTGTGCCCAGCGCGTTGCCGCCCTTCTCGGTGGATGCGTTGCCGACCGTGGCGCCGGCCAGGATCCGGGCATGCCAGCGCTCGCGGACGGCGGCGGGCTGGAAGCGGAGGGAGTCGAGGAAGCCCAGGTGCGAGCGGTAGAGGTGCGCGACGTTCGCGTCCGCCTCCGCGAGGTCGATCAGCAGGGCCACGGCGGTCCGCACGTCCACACAGGGCCCACCGGCCTCCGCGGGGACCCGCAGCGTGGCGAAGCCGGCCTCGTTGAGCGCGCGGACCTCCGCGAACGGGAGGATCCGGCGGCGGTCGCGCTCGCGGGAGCCTTCGGCGACCCGCGCGAACACCGGGGCGAAGTGGCGGCGCAGGCCGGCCAGGTCGCGGGGCAGGTCCGCGGGGCGCACGAGCGGCGGGACGGTGCCGAGCGGGGTGGGCGCGTCCGTCGGGTCGGTGAGTGGCATGTCGATCTCCTCGGTCCGGAGGCGTGCATCCCGCCGGGCGCGGTGCCGCGGGGCGTGGGTCGTGTGGAGGCCCACGCTAGGAGCAGCGCCGGGGCCGTGTGCCGGCCGCGGTCACATTCGGCGGGCCGGGCGCGGGGAGGGCGCCGGCCGGGGCCGGGGTGGCGCGGCGCGCCCCTAGGCTGAGCCCGTGCGCCTCGTCCTGCTCGTCCTGCTCTCGCTGCTGAGCCAGCAGCTCGGCGCGTCCGTGGCGGGCCTGCTGTTCGACGACGTCGGCGCGTCCGCCATGGTCGCCCTGCGCGTGGTGTTCTCCGCGGCCGTGCTGCTGCTCGTCACCCGGCCGAGCCGCGCCGCCCTCGCCGGCCTGGGCCCCCGGGGGTGGGCCGCCGTCGTCGGGCTGGGCGCGGCGATGACCGGGATGAACCTGGCCATCTACGAGGCGTTCGCGCGGATCCCGCAGGGCGTGGCCGTGACGTTCGAGGTGCTCGGGCCGCTGGCGCTGTCCGTGGCGGCGCGGCCGTCGTGGCGGTCGGCGGCGTGGGCGGCACTCGCTCTCGCCGGGATCGGGGTGCTCGGCCGGGAGGGGTTCAGCGCGGAC
>NZ_JAKRNH010000010.1:0-36361 GCF_022346985.1 Micrococcus sp. ACRRV | reverse complement strand
CACCAAGATCTATGCCGCGGCCCACCGCGCCCGGACCGTCTTCTACACGCCCGAGGTCTCCGCGACGATGCGCGCCCTGCAAGAGGACCTCCGGCACGACATGATCCGCACCGAACGCTGCATCGAGGAACACCTCGTCCTCCACGGCGGCCACGTCGACCACGCGCACGGCCCCAACCCGTCACTGCTCGAGCTGATCATCATCGATGAGTCCGAACGCCTCACCGGCAACGCCATCGAGTGGCTCCGCGACCAGTACGACCGAACAGGCATCGCGATGATCCTGATCGGCATGCCCGGCATCGAGAAGCAGTTCACTCACTACCCACAGCTCTACAGCCGACTCGGGTTCGCCCACCAGTACCGCCCCCTCGGCCACGACGAGCTGCTGTTCGTCCTCGAACGTCAATGGCGCAAGCTCGGCAAGACCCTCGACCCCGACGACTTCACTGACGCGCAAGCCATCGCCGCCGTCGAACGCATCACCCGCGGCAACTTCCGTCTCCTCGAACGTCTCCTCCCACAGATTCAACGTGTCCTGAAGATCAACGAGCTCGACGTCATCACCAACGACGTCGTCGAAGCCGCCCGCAGCACCCTCGTCATCGGCACCACCTAACCCGACACGGAACGCAGCGAAAACCGCGACACAGAGCGAAGCTGCTCACACGGGACACTCGGCGCCGCGGATTTTCGCGGCGCTCGGCGTCGTATCTGTGTGTGCCGGTAAGCGATCCCCTTACGGGACGCCTGCTACCCATAGCGCTATGTCACTTGACCGACCAAACGTTTGGTCGGTACTCTCGGGGCATGGCAAAGACGACCGAGCAGCTGCTCGATGATGCGATCGCCGTGCTGCGGCGCGGTGGCGTGGTGACGATCGATTCCGTCGCCTCCGAAGCAGGCATGAGTAAGGCGGGGGTGGTGCATCACTTCTCCTCGAAGGAGGCGCTGATGGTCGGCGTCGTCAATCGGGTGATGGACCTCTGGGAGGGACAGCTCGCCGCGACGATCGGGGAGGTCACCGATCCGGTCGAGCGGCTGCGCGCGTATGTGGACTTCGAGGTGCTCTCCGATTTCGACGGGGGCGATCTCGCGCTGCTCGCGGATGTGAAGCTGCGCGACACTCTCGCCGCCCAGTGGCGGGAGCGCCTGCGGCCCTGGTTCGGGGAGGACGCACCCGGCGACGCTGGCCAGAAAGCCGCGTTGCAGTCGGCGCGTCTGATCGCTGACGGCGCCTGGACCGACCAGGCGCTCGGACTTCTGAGCATGACCGGTGAGCAGCGTGCACTCGTGCGCGGCATCGCCCAACGACTGATCGATGAAGGAGTACAGAAATGAAGTGGGTGTTCCTCGCCGGGGCGATCGCGCTCGAGGTGACAGGCTCCCTGTCACTGAAAGCTGCCGTCGACGCCCCCGGATTCTTCGCGCTCGTCGCGGTCGGCTACATCGGAACGTTCACGCTCCTGGCCGGCGCGCTCAAGCAGGGCATGCCCCTCGGCGTCGGGTACGGCATCTGGGGAGCCGCCGGAGTGGCCCTGACCGCGATCCTCTCCGCAGTCATCTTCGGAGAGCCGCTGACCGCGCTGATGACCCTCGGCATCGCCGTCGTCATCGGCGGGGTCCTGTGCGTCGAGCTCGGCTCGCAGGCCGCGACGAAGAAGCGTGAAGGGACCGTCTGATGGCCTACCTGTTCCTCATCATCGCGATCATCTTCGAGGTCGCCGGCACCCTCTCGCTGCGCATGGCGACCTCCGGCTCCAAGAAGAAGGGCCTGTGGCTGCTCGCCGTCCTCGGCGGCTACGGCATCGCGTTCTTCGGCATCACCATGGCCCTCGTGGAGGGCCTGGCCCTCGGAGTCGCCTACGGCATCTGGGCCGCGTCCGGTGTCGCGCTCACCGCGGTCCTCAGCCGCATCCTCTTCAAGGAACCGCTGACCAAGGTGATGGCGGCCGGTATCGGCCTGATCATCGTCGGGGTGCTCATGATCGAGCTCGGAGCCGCGCACTGACCCCCGCGCCGGTGGCCGCCGATCCATCTCAGGCGCGATCCGCGGCCGCCGGCGCCTCAGAGCCTGCGGCGGCACGATGTCCAGACGACGCGCCCCGTCTCTCTAGCCAGTTCCGCCTCGCAGCTACGCTCACCTCATGACCCGGATGAGCGTGCTCGAGGCCTGGACCTGGATCAACGAGTACGGCAGCGCGATCGGCGCCGTCGCCGGCGTTGTCGCCGCGCTCGTCGCGATCATCGCGCTCATCTCCGCCGCCCTGGACAGCAAAGCCCGATCCCAGCCGATGATCGCCGCCGAGTTCCGCCCCGCGGTCGATAGCGACTCCTCCATCGACTTCATCATCACCAACCTCGGACCGACCCCCGCGCGAGACATCACCGTCACCTTTAATCCGCCCATAGTCATCCCCGACGACTCCGACCGGCTCCTCGCGCCCTACCTCGTCAAGCGCTACGAACGCCCCATCCCGGTTCTTAACCCGGGCCAGATTCTCTCGAACACCTGGTGGGCCGGCCGCGCCGGCACCGGGAACGAGCTCACAAACCACGAACCGACGCCCGACGAGGTGAACGTCACCAAGATCTATGCCGCGGCCCACCGCGCCCGGACCGTCTTCTACACGCCCGAGGTCTCCGCGACGATGCGCGCCCTGCAAGAGGACCTCCGGCACGACATGATCCGCACCGAACGCTGCATCGAGGAACACCTCGTCCTCCACGGCGGCCACGTCGACCACGCGCACGGCCCCAACCCGTCACTGCTCGAGCTGATCATCATCGATGAGTCCGAACGCCTCACCGGCAACGCCATCGAGTGGCTCCGCGACCAGTACGACCGAACAGGCATCGCGATGATCCTGATCGGCATGCCCGGCATCGAGAAGCAGTTCACTCACTACCCACAGCTCTACAGCCGACTCGGGTTCGCCCACCAGTACCGCCCCCTCGGCCACGACGAGCTGCTGTTCGTCCTCGAACGTCAATGGCGCAAGCTCGGCAAGACCCTCGACCCCGACGACTTCACTGACGCGCAAGCCATCGCCGCCGTCGAACGCATCACCCGCGGCAACTTCCGTCTCCTCGAACGTCTCCTCCCACAGATTCAACGTGTCCTGAAGATCAACGAGCTCGACGTCATCACCAACGACGTCGTCGAAGCCGCCCGCAGCACCCTCGTCATCGGCACCACCTAACCCGACACGGAACGCAGCGAAAACCGCGACACAGAGCGAAGCTGCTCACACGTGATGCTCTCGTTGGCGGACGGGGTGTGTAAAGGGGTATACCCCCTTGGACAGCCTGCTTCTCGACGGGGCGGCACCGCTGCGCAATGAAGGTGGGGACGATTCATCCTCGAGTCGAGCTCGGCACCAGCCAGATGGCAGCCGCATCCGTCTCGATGAGTTCCACGGGCCCGACTGCGACCACGCGCAGTCGGAAGTGGCCGGCCTCGGCCACCTCGACGACACTGTCGGGAACGATTCCGGCCTGCTGGAAGCAGATCAGACGCTGCGGGTCGGCGTCGGAGATGCGTAGGACCCGGTAGAACCCCGGCTCGGCTGCATCCAGGCGGACCGCGTGGGCCGGCCGCTCCCGCTGCCCTGCGGGAGTGGGGATGGGGTCGCCGTGGGGATCGTGCGTGGGGTGGCCCAGCATCTGATCGATCCGCTCGATCAGCTCGTCGGAGGCGGCGTGCTCGAGTCGTTCGGCTTCCGCGTGGACCTCGTCCCAGGAGTAGCCTAGGCTCGCGGCGAGGAAGCTTTCCAGCAGCCGGTGCCGGCGGACCATCGCGATCGCGTGCTCGCATCCCTTCCCGGTGAGGGTCACGGGCTTGTAGGGCTGGTACTCGACCAGGCCCTGGGCTGCCAGGCGCTTGACCGTCTCGGTGACGTTGGGCGCGGTGGTGCCCATGCGTGCGGCCAGGCTCTTCGTGCTCAGCGGCGCGTCTCCCCACTCCGTGGCGGACCAGATCGCCTTGAGGTAGTCCTGGGCCACCGGAGTGATCTCGTCGAGGCTCATGGCCTGCACGATAGCGGGACCTCCTTCACCCCTGCCCGGTCAACGTCAGCCACAGCAGCACGGCGTTCAGGGCCACGATCAGAGCCACGACCACCCATGCCACCGTCTGCAGGGGCGTGGAGTTCGCGTGTCGGCCCATCACGGCCCGGGCACCGGTCAGTCGGACCAGGGGGATCATGGCAAAGGGGATGCCGATACTGAGCAGCACCTGGGAGAGGACGAGCGCCCAGGTGGGGTCCACCCCGGAGGCGATGACCAGCAGCGCGGGGATCAGCGTGAGCACCCGCCGCAGCATCTGAGGGATGCGCCAGCGCAGCAGCCCGCCCATGATCTCCGACCCCGCATAGGAGCCCACCGCGGTGGAGGCCAGCCCGGAGGCCAACAGGCCGACGCCGAAGAGCACGCCCACCGCCGGCCCCAGTGCGGTCGTGATCGCCGCGTGGGCGCCTTCGATGCTGTCCGTCCCGGAGACCCCGGAGAGATTGGCCGCCGCCAGCAGCAGCATCGCGATGTTCACCGACCCTGCCACCAGAAGCGACAGCCCCACATCCCACCGGGTGGCCCGCAGCAGCCTGCCAAGGGTGCCCGGATGAGCGTGGGCCCCCTGATGGCGGTCACGCGCCAGAGCTGAGTGCACATAGATCGCGTGGGGCATCACCGTGGCCCCCAACATGCCGGCCGCCAGGAGCACCGTCTGGGTTCCCTCGAACCGGGGGACCATGCCCGCCACGGCCTCACCCCAGGAGATGGGCCCGTAGAACAGTCCCGAGACGAACCCGAGGGTGATCACGGCCAGCAGGCCCATGACGACGAACTCGAAGGGCTGCTGCCCGCGCCGGGACTGCACACCCAACAGGATCATCGAGACCACCCCGACGATCACCCCGCCGGCCAGCAGGGGGATACCGAAGAGGATGTGCAGGGCAATGGCCCCTCCGATCACCTCGGCCAGATCCGTGGCGGCGGCCACGATCTCCGCCTGCACCCAGTACGCCAAACGCCGCCCGCGCGGCAACCGGTGCCCCAGCAGCTCCGGAAGCGAGCGGCCGGTGACGAGCCCGAGCTTCGCCGAGAGGTACTGCACGAGCATGGCCATCAGGTTCGCTGCGACCAGCACCCAGACCAGCAGGTACCCGTACTGGGCCCCCGCCGTCAGGTTCGCAGCCACATTGCCGGGGTCCACATAGGCCACCGCCGCCACGAAGGCCGGCCCCAGCAGCCGCATTCCCCGACGACCGGGGCGATCCACCCTCTCCACGGCGACCTTGCCATCCGCCGGCCGATCCACACCGGCGGTCATCCGAGGCTCCAATGGCGATGCATGCATGAGATTTAACATACCTGAACTCTGAGGAGACAGGTGGTCTGACCACACCCCGGCACCCCGGCAGTCTCAGATGCACCGACGGCCGTAGCCGAACACTCCTGCTTTCACGAACCTAATCGTGTGCACCTGAATTCTTTTGTGTGCCCTAACTGGAGTACCCCTCATGGAAATCTCCCGCCGTTCAGTAGCCACCGGCCTCGCCTGGGCCGTGCCGGCCGTGGCCGCATCGACGGCCGCGCCCGCCATGGCCGCCTCCTCCTGCGCGGGGTACACCGCAGGCAAGCCCCTCCCAGCCTCGGCGTTCACCCTGACCTAGGGCGTGTCTGAGAATAGATGCACGAGTCAGCTGAGACCCTGGGGACATGTCCCGGTTCCAGATGCTCTCCGACGCCCAATGGGAGTTGATCGCCCCGATGCTCCCGACCCGGACCGGCCGCGCCGGCAGGCCGTTCGCCGACGCCCGCACCATGGTGGAGGCGATCATCTACCGGTACCGGTGCGGAATCGCTTGGAGGGATCTGCCCGAGGTCTACGGGCCCTGGCAGACCGTGTGGACCTGGCATCGGCGCTTGGCCGAAAAAGGCACATGGGACACAGTGCTGGCCACGCTGACCGCCGCCGCTGACGCCGAAGGCCTGATCGATTGGTCGGTCTCGGTGGACTCCACGATCGCCCGCGCCCACCAGCACGCGACGAACATCACCCGCCACACAGGGGGATGGATCGAACTACAAGAATCCGCGTGAGGAGCCGGCCGATCACGGCATCGGGCGCTCCCGTGGCGGGCTGAGCACGAAGATCCATCAGCTCGTCGATGGGACCGGGCTGCCGCTGGTCAGCCTGATCACCCCCGGCCAGGTGAGGGGACTCCCCGATGCTGCTTCCTCTTCTGGAGCAGCTGCGCGTGACCCGGCCAGTAGGGCGGCCCCGGACCCGCCCCGAGGCCGTGCTGGGCGATAAGGCGTACTCCTCCCGGGCGATCCGCACCCACCTACGTGCCCGTGGGATCAAAGCGGTCATCCCCGAACCGGCCGACCAGCAGGGCCACCGCAGACGGCGCGGTGCCCGCGGCGGGCGCCCCGTCAGCCTCGACGCGGACGCCTACAAGGGCCGCAACGTCATCGAGCGTCAGTACGCTCACCTGAAGCAGTGGCGGGGTCTGGCGACCCGGTATGACAAGTACGCGATCATCTACAGGGCCGCTGTGGTCCTGAATGCTGTGCTCGCATGGTCAAAACGATTGTCAGACATGCCCTACCTGCGCATCACCAACGAGACGCTCGGCAGGCTGTCCAACAAGCAGGTGGCCCTCGATTTCGACTTCCGCCTCAGCGACGAGGCCGCGGCCTGCGGGGTGCGCACCGGATCCGTCTCCTCCACCAGCAACGGCGGCACCTCCCGGATCGCCTTGAACAACGGGAAGACCTACAACGCGACCAACGGCCTCGCCGTCCCGGCCAACGGATCCGTAGGACGCACCGACGGTACCTGCCGGCTCGGCCTGGACCGCACTGAGGCCTGCGGCACCACGGGGCAGTCCCCCTACAGCGTCGCCGGGTCCACGGGCGCCAGCTCGACCGCCGTCACGGCCATCTCCCTCTACCGGTCCATCACGGTCTCCGGCTACGGCACCACCGTCGTCTACCTCAACGCCACGGGTGTGGGCACCAACCTGTCCGTGAGCGCCGCACCGCTGATCTGACCCCCGCACGACGGACCGCCATGCCGCCTCTGAAGGATCAGGACCTCGCCCTCACACCAGGACAACGCCCCCACCATCCCCTGAGGGACAGGGGGTCGCTTCTGGCATACCCGAGTGGACGCATCATCCCCAGGCGAAGGGGAGCCAGACGCTCAGGCGGGCGGGTGGCTTTGCGCACGGTGAGCGGGCACCACCTTCGGCATTCGGCAGCCTCCCTGGCCGTGCCGGCTTCCTCTGCTCGAACGCGGACCGCCCATGGGACACGCGAAGGAAGCCGGTGCCTCCTGCCCGCACCCCTGGAGAGGATGGTCCCTGCCTGTGCCACCCCAGTAGGCTCAGGTGGTCGTATTCATCCAGTTCAGCAAGAGCTTCATGCTGCGCTCAACCACATCCACGAACCAGCCAAAGGGGATACCCATGGTTGCCGACTCCGAGGCGGCAATGCCCGGCCACGCCATGAAGATCGGCGAGGTGGCCGGGCGCACCGGCCTGTCCCTGCGTTCCATCCGCCACTACGACGACGTCGGCCTCGTTCCGCCATCCGCGCGCAGCGAGGGCGGATTCCGGCTCTACACCGAGGACGACGTGACCCGCCTGCTGCGCGTCATGCGCATCACCCCGCTCGGCTTCAGTCTCGAGGAGACCGCCCTCCTGCTCGAGGTTCTCGAGGGGCCGGCCGCCGAGGCGCCGCGGGAGGACATCGCGGCGTACCTGGAGCGGGCGCGGAAGGGGCGGGCCACACTCGCCCGGAAGCTGCGCCAGGCGGACGAGCTGCTGGCCGAGCTCGAGGCGCTCGGGGACTGACCCACCCGCCCCGGTCCGCTAGCCAGCGCACGCACTCGGCACCCGCGGTGATCTCCGCCATGCATCCGACAATCCGCGCCAAACCTACCCTCACGTAAGAGTAGGGTTCCTCTCATGACACCTGCCTCCACTGCCTCCGCCCGCGTGGCGGCCCCGCCAAACTCGCGCGAACCCTCGCCCGAGCAGCTGCAGTCCGTCCGCCTGACCCTCCGCTCACCCGGCCGCCTCAAGACCGAGGTCCTCGCCGGCCTCGTCGTCGCGCTGGCCCTGATCCCCGAGGCCATCGCCTTCGCGCTCATCGCGGGTGTCGACCCGCAGGTGGGCCTGTTCGCCGCGGCCACCATGGCCATGACCATCGCGTTCGTGGGCGGACGGCCGGCCATGGTCTCGGCGGCCACGGCCGCGACGGCCCTCGTCGTCGCGCCCTTGGTGGCCTCCCATGGACTCGACCACTTGATCGCCGCGGTGATCCTGGCCGGAGGGTTGCAGGTGGTCCTGGGGCTGCTCGGCGTCGCGAAGCTCATGCGGTTCGTCCCGCGCTCGGTGATGGTGGGTTTCGTCAATGCCCTGGCCATCCTGATCTTCACCTCGCAGCTGCCGGACCTGATGGGCGTGCCGTGGCTGGTGTACCCGCTGACCGCCCTCGGCCTTGCGATCATCCTGCTGCTGCCGCGCGTCACCACGGCCGTCCCGGCCCCGCTCGTAGCGATCGTCGTCGTCACCGTGATCGTGCTGCTGGCCGGCGCGGACGTGCCCACGGTGGGGGACAAGGGCCGTCTGCCGGACTCTCTGCCCGCCCTGCTGGTGCCGGATGTGCCGTTCACGCTGGAGACGCTGCAGCTGCTGTTCCCATACGCGCTCGGCATGGCCGTCGTCGGCCTGCTCGAGTCCCTCATGACCGCCAAGCTCGTGGACGACATCACAGACACCCACTCCTCCAAGACCCGCGAGTCCTGGGGCCAGGGCGTCGCGAACGTGGTCTCGGGGCTGTTCGGGGGCATGGGCGGCTGTGCCATGGTCGGCCAGACCATGATCAACGTGAAGGCCTCCGGGGCCCGCACCCGGATCTCCACCTTCATGGCGGGCGTGTTCGTGCTGATCCTGTCCGTCACGCTGGGTGACGTGGTGGCGCTTGTGCCCATGGCCGCGCTCGTGGCCGTGATGATCTTCGTGTCCCTGGCCACCTTCGACTGGCACTCGATCCGGCCGTCCACGCTGGCCTTCATGCCCAAGTCCGAAACCGCCGTGATGCTCGTGACCGTGGCGGCCACCGTCCTCACCCACAACCTCGCGATCGGCGTGGGCCTGGGCGTGCTCGCGGCCATGGTCATGTTCGCCCAGCGGGTCTCGCACTTGGCCACCGTCACCCGCACCCTCGAGGGGCAGGGGCGCGACGCCGTCGCGCGCTACCGCGTGCAGGGCGAGCTGTTCTTCGCCTCCTCCAACGACCTCTACACGCAGTTCGACTACGCGGGCGACCCCGCGCGCGTGGTGATCGACTTCAGCCAGGCGCACCTGTGGGACGCCTCCACGATCGCGGCGCTGGACGCCGTCGAGGAGAAGTACCGGCGGCACGGGGCGACGGTGGAGATCACCGGTCTCAACGTGGCCAGCCGGGCGATGCGCGCTCGGATGTCCGGCCGCCTCGGCGGGGGCCACTGAGACAGGGTTCGCGCACCCCTGACCCTGCTCGATGCCTCGGGGTCAGGGGTGCCCATGAATCACGGGCACTGAACAGCACCGGGCCTGCCTCCATTTGACCCCCGCCCACACGCCCAGTCAGGACCGCTGGCGCAATGGCACCGGCGTCTGCTGAGGATCGCGCGTGGTTGTCGCCGCCTCGGCGCGTGTGAGACGAGGGCGGCAGATTCGGTCGTTTATGGCGTGGCTCCCAGACGCCTCCGGCAGTCTCCACAACTCGCCTGCCAGACGGCCGAAGACTGGCCCCAGTCAGTTCGCCACAACACCGGCCCCAGCAGGGTTTGTGGCAGACGCCTTTCAGCCTGCCCACGTTGCGCAGGGAACACGAGGCCGGCACCCAGGACGCACAGGGGTCCTCAGCCCTGGAGGGGCAGGTATCTCTGATGGCCTGAAGGATCAGCTCAGACCCCTCGACCTGGCGCACCGGTCAGTGCATCAGGTGCGCGCGGACCAGAGCCTCGATGACCGCTGCCTGGCTGGGCGTTGCCGGGTTCATGGCCGCTTCTCGACGCACCGCGTCGCGGATCGCTTCGGGCACCCGCACGTTCAGCGCCACGGTCGGTGCCCCACGCCGGGCTAGGGGCACATACCCGCCGGCCGGGTCCGAGGCTGTTGCCGGCTCTGCGGGGATCACCGCTCCGGGAGCCGGGGTCTGGGGGGCCGGGCTGGGCTTGCGGCGCTGTGCTCGCAGGCTCAGGTCGGGTTCGGACTGCTTCTCGTTCATGCGGTGATCCTTTCGAAGATGAGGCCGGCCAGGTCGGCGTAGGCGGTGGCGACGGGTTCGCCCTTCTCGTAGCGGCCCAGCCAGTCGCAGGCCAGACGTGCCTTGGGGACGATGGAGCGGGCCGGCACCAGGGGGGTGAGCAGCAGCCCGGTCTCGCGCAGCTCCTCGACGGCGACGGTCTGGTCCTTGGGGGTGATGTGGTCTCGGTAGTCCGAGACGACGATGCCCACCTCGGTGAGCCGGTCTGCAGCTCCCAGCAGGGCCATGGACTGTTTGAACGCGGCCACGCTCTGGCGGGCCCCGTGCACCCCGTCGCAACCGTCCGAGGTGGGGCGGGCGGCGTAGATCACCCCGTCTGAGGCGGTGAACGCGTTCTGGGTCAGCGGCCCGCCCTGACGGTTGGGACAGTCGATGACCACCAGATCAGCCTGCAGACCGGACAAGGCCATGCGCAGACGCAGATGGGCGTGGTCCGCGCGGTCGGCTTCCTGGTGAGACAAGGACCGGTCAGAGGGGACCACGCGAAGGTTCTCGTGCCAGCCGGAGGGCACGGCAAGATCCTGGATCCAGCCGGTGGGGTCGGGGTTGCCAATCACCGCGCCGATATGCAGGCCAGGCTCGGTAGGTTCCACGTCCACCCATTTCGTGGCAGCCGCACGAGGATCCAGATCGATCAAGACCACCTGTCGGCCCTGCTCAGCCCAGGACATGGCCAGGGAAACGGCCGTCGTCGTCTTGGCGACACCGCCGGCCTCGGAGTAGACCATCAAGGTATGCATGCACGCATGCTTTCATGCTTGCTTACTAGTAAGCAAGCATGAAAGCGTGCTGACTTGCTAGCGCGCAAGTTAGATAGCTAGCTTGCTAGCAAGTTTTTCTTGGTGCCCACTCGCACTAACCAAGAGTGGAAAGAGTCCTCACGGAACTACCGAAGCCTTCAGAGCCGCCCATTAGGTGCACTGACCGGGGAAGTTGATCGACCCGATCGAGTTCAGCTGGTCGTCTGCGTGCAGAAGGTCGTAGAGGTCCGCGTAGTCGGCGTCGGAGAGCTTGCCGCTCCAGTTCGCTGCTGCGACCTCCCCGAACTCACCGGGCCGGGTCACGGTGTAGGCCGGGTCATCGGTGGGTGCGGGGTCGATGTAGGGGTAACTGGCGAGGTAGGAGAGCACTTCGTCACGGGGCAGAAGGCCCGCCGCGTAGAGGTCGATGACTTCGGCCGGCCACAGCGGATGCGTAGCGGGCCTATCGGCCAGGCTCGTGCGGGCACGGGCGAGGTATTCGCTGATGCTCGACTGGGCTCGGCCGAGCGCACCGGCAAGCTGCTGCTGGGTCACTCCCGCCTCGGCGGCCTTGACGAGCTGCACCCGACGCAGCACGGCAAGGGCGACGGTGGTGCCCTGGAGCTGTGCAAGCTGCTGGGTGGCCTCGTCAGGAGTGCTCGGGGGGATCAGGGTCAGGGTCATGGGGCACCTCTTTCGTCCACTCACAGAATATCGGGTACCCGATAAAGAGGGAGGGGTGCACACCGAACCGCGCCTGGACCTTAATGAGGACTCTGGCGTAGCCGATCACATCCTGGCGGGGTAGCTACTGACTGGTCATGTCCGGCTCCTGTCCTGGGGGCTCTGCGGGCCGTTCGGGCTTGTTGTGCTCGGATTCTGCCTGGTCGGGGCTACGAGCCGGGGAGAGGGCTCGGGGACTGGTGGAACACCCTGCCCGGACCTGCCAGCCTGTAGGAGCGGGGGGAGCGGCGCGGCGTGCCTCCGGTCCCCTGATAGGCCCAAAAGGGCGGATCGTGGTGGGGACTAGAGGCTCCGGTGACGCTGGGGTGATGGTTCAGCCCGCAGTGTGCGTATGGGTATGCGTATGCATTGGAGGCGCGCGGCATTACTCGCGTGCAGTGGCGGCGTGTGCTGATGGCTCTTGGCCCGGGTCAGGTCTCATGGCGGGCGGCACGTTCGGCCCCAGGTTCGGCACTCCTTCGCCCCACGTCCTCACGGATCGTGGGAGCACCTGGCGGCACATCAGCTCGTAGAAGGACAGCCCCTCTGACGGGCGAATACGGCGGGTGAGGCCGCGTGCTTCTCGTTGGTGACGCGGGAGTGAGCACAATCGCCGCGTGGAGCCGTGCGCGAAAGTTGGCGGTGCGCTAAGCTCGGGTATGAAGTTGTTTGGACTTTGTCAGTATGCCCCACGTCTTGGCGGTCGTGGGGCATTCTGCTGTCTAAGGGCATGTCGTGGGGTCTTCGCTCACGTGGGGCTGCCTCTCCCTGCCTGGCTGGAAGGCACCCCGGCTCTTCCCATGGCAACCGGAGGCAGGGCGGCCTACGCCCGGCCGGAGGGCGGCAGATTCCTCAGCGTTCCAGCCCCGTGTCTCGCTCACGCTGGGGGACCAGATGGGCTGCCCCAGCCGGCCCCGGTGCCCGGGTGGGGGCCTTGACCTGACCCCACAGGGACGCATTCACTTCCGGGGTCTCCTGGGCGAACCAGTCCCGCCGGCGCTGCAGCTGCTCGGCCTGCTTCTGGTACTCCTCGGCGCGGGCGGCCGTGTCCGCGGTCGCGGTGACCGGTTGACGCTCCAGGTGCCGCCACACGGACACCGGCTCGGTGTGCACCTGCACCCCCAACCCTCCAGGAGGACGCTGTGGGGCCGGCAGCTGCGTGACGAAGTCCTCTGCCAGGCCCTGGTACTGGGCGAAGACTTCTTCCCTGGTCTGGGTCAGGCGTTCCAACTCCACGGTGGCTTCCGGGGGGAGAGTGGCCCTGGTCCTCCACTGATGCTCAAACAGCGCGGCTCGGGCCCGCTCCAGCTCAGCCCGTGCTGAGCGGCGCTGGAAGAACCCTGCGCTCTGCGCCCGGGTCTTGGCTTGCTCCATTTCGGCTCGCAGCTGCCGGGTCTGGGCCTGGTGCTGCTCGTGCATCTGCTGGTGTGCCTCGTGCACCTGCTGCCGGGCTTGGGTCAAGCGCTCATCCAGCACGTCCAGGGTGTCAGCGAGCTCGCAGGCTTGCGGGTGCGCGGCCACCCAGGCGCCCACCTGTTCACGATGCGTGTTCCACGGGGTCAACGCCGCGGCCACCCGTTCGGCCTTGCGCAACTGCATCCCCAGCCCCATCAACGTCTGATCACGTTGGCCCTTCGGTGCCGGGAACGTCGTGGCCGCAGGCCACACCTGCACCTGCGCCCCAGCCTTGAGCGTGCCCGTGCGCACACCAGATCCCGGATCCTGGGACGGGCGCATCGTCACCTTCTGCCCGTGGACGGCGACCACGGTCAACAGCTGCCCACCGTCCTGGATCTGGTCCCCCGGGCGCAACTGCGCAGCACTCTTGAGCACCGGCTGCACCGGGGCCTGCCGGCCGGGCAGGTTCATGCCCTCCAGCTGCGCGGCCAGGGCTTGGCGGGCTGCGTCCAGGCCGTGATCGGCCCCGTCCCGACCCATCGCCGCCACATACTGCGCCCGAGCCTCCGCCAGGTCCTCGGCCACGAAGTGCGCCACATTGGACTCCCGGCCACGGGTGAGCCCGACGTAGAGGCCGGCAGCGTCGGTGTGCTCGTCAACCAATGTGTGCGCCTGGCCCACGGTGGCCCCCTGGGCCCCGTGCGCGGTGAGCGCCCACCCCAGATGCGCGTGCTCGGTCAGGTACTCGTTGGGCACGTGCAGGGTGCGGTGCCCACCGTCAGGGTCCTGGATCTTCGTGTGCGTGGGGCCGATCTTCCGGATGGTCCACACCTGCCGGTTCAGCACCCCCAGCAGGGCGTCGTTGCGGCGGGTCATGATCCGAGCGCCCTCACTCATGGGCAGACCATCCATGCCCACCAGGAGGCCAGAACCGGCCTCGGGGCCGGTGCTGGTGTGGTGCTGCTGGATGGCCGTGTTGATCTGCTGGGCGTTCTCGTTCGTCGCCGCGCAGATCAACGGGGGCGCACCCTCACGAGCACCGTGTACCCACGCCTTCGCCAGGGCCTGATTTGCCTCCTCCTGACTGGCGTGGACCTGCACCAGACCCATCTCCACCAACAGGTCGAACTGCTCACCCGGGGCCTGCCGGGCACGCATCGCCAAGGACAGCGACGCGTAGACCGGGTTGAGGAACCGGTGCACGGTGTCCAGGTCCACGGACGCCTCCGTGGCGTGCTCGGCCATCTGCAGCACCCCGCCACGGCCCACCGCGCCCAGCTGCTGGTAGTCACCGGTGAGCACGGCCCGCGCCCCCGTCTCGTGCAGCACCGTGAACAGGCGGGCGGCCACGTCCTGGGAGAGCATCCCGGTCTCATCCACCACCACCTGCACGCCCGGGCCCAGCCGGCGCCCCTCGGGCACACCCTGGTAGTCGCCCTCACCCGGGTTAAGGCGCTGCCACCGGGTCACCCCCGTGGCCTTGTCGGTCTCCCACCGGTACCCATAAGCCCGCAACAGCGCATGCACGGTGCTGGCACTGGATCCGGTCTCGGCGGCGGCCACCTCAGCGGCCTTCGCCGTAGGGGTCACTATCACCTGCTCCACACCCTTGACCGCCCCCACATGCTTGGCGGCCTTCAACAAGGTGGTCTTGCCCGACCCTGCCGCCCCGGTGACCACCACCAACTGGTGCGTGCCCGAGATCGCCGCCAACGCATCCCGATGCCCGACCCCCTCAGGCAGAGACACAGGCTGACCATCTGGGTCCGTGGAGGTGGACTCAGCGAAGATGCGCTCCAGCAACCCCTGGTCCATGTCCTGGTGCGCCCCCAGCTCGTAGGTTCGGCCGGCCACGGCCACCTGCTCGGTGACCGGCTCCAACGCCTTGGCCAGCAGCAGCCCCTGCAGGGTGCGCTCGGCCTCGATGACCTGGTCCGTGGTGAGCACCTTCAGATGGTGCGGAGCCGTCCACGGGTCCACGTCCGGGGCGATCGACGTGCACCGGCCCGCCACGAGCGCCTCGGTGGCCTCCCGCACCAGCTCCCCCACCGGGCGCGGGTAATCCGTCACACCGGTCCGGCTGAACTCCGCCGAGACTGCCGCCGACACATCCGCCACCGACCACGCCGACCGCGACGTCTCCAGCTGCTCCACCGCGGCCCGGATCAGGGCCGACTTGTCCACCTGCGACCAGGACACCACCGCACGCTCACGCGGCCCTGAAGGCATCACGAACCCGGTCGCGGCGATCTCGGCCCGCCACTTGTCCTCATCCGGCAGCTCGCCGGGGACCTTCTCCCGACGGGTCTGCGCCCACGCCAGATGATCCAGCCCCTCCAGAATCTGCTCCCCCGGCGTCTGCCCCGGATGCTCGGCCTCCCACTGCGCGACCAGCTGCGCCCGACGCTCCGCGATCTGTCCGGCCCGCTTGCTCATCACCTCCGCCGCCTCGGCCAGCTCGACCACGGCCCCGGTGGCCGGGTCGAAGCTCAACCCGGCCTGCGCCAGAGCGTCCTGCAACCCGGCATGTGAGGCCAACACCGCCTCCCCCAACCGGTTCATCGCCGCGTTGTGCTTGACGAACTCCGCGGTGTCCAACGCACGCCACGCCCCGGCAGCCCACACCCGGTTCAGGAACTGCAGATGCAGGTGCCGGTGCGGGTCCCCCTCCCGCGACGTCCGGTGCGCCACCGTCACCGCCTCGAGCTTCTCCACGGGCACCCACACCTGCCCGCCACGCGGGCCGACCCGGGTGTGCATCTCGGAGGCGGCGTAGGCCATCAGCTCGTGCGCCATCTGCTCTAACGCCGCGTCCAACTGCTGCGCGATCCGCAGGTCCAGCACGGCCGCCACCGAGAGGGTCTTGTCCACGTTGATGACCTTGTCCAAGAACAGCACCGAGTTCTCCCGACGCGACCCCCGCACCTCCCCCGTGGACGGGTCCACCCACTCCACCCACCCCTGGTAAGCCTCAGCGTTCAACGTGCCCGAATCGACCATCTCGCCGGCCCCATCGAACACGAACCGCGACGCCGTCAGCTCGCCCTTCTCCAGGTAGTAGTCATCAGCCGTCGCTGTCCGGTCAGTGGCCAGATAAGCGCGTGCGGCAGCACCAGAGGAACCCCGGAAGAACACCGCACCACCACGCACCTGACCACCTCCGTACCTGACCAGAGTCCCTACGAACGACGTTCGTAGCATATGTGCCTTGATTCTCTTGATTCTTGGGGTTGATCTTACCGTGGTCGTTCTCGGGGTGCCCACGCGCTCGGCGCGTGGGCACCCCGAGAGTCTGCGGGCGTCGTATCGGCGGGGTGGGTGTGACGCGTGAACATGGGGGCTGATGTCCTCGCTGCGCTCGGTTGCTTAGGGGAGGGTGTGCACCTCGCTGAGGTGGTCAGGGCCTTGGCTGAACGGGTGCCGTAGGGCACCTGCCCAGCGGGGCCGGGGGTGTGCTCACCATGGATCCGTCGGCGTGGAAAGGTGAGGGACCCATGGTGAGTGAGGCAGGGGCAGAAGAGTCGCGCCGCTGGGCTGTAGAGCAGGTGGAGGGCGACAGACCCCTTGCGATCGTTCGATGTACTCAGCCAGCAGGTCCAGACGGACAATGACCCACTCGGGAGTGGAGTAAGAATCTCGAGCGGGCGTTCATGGCACCCCCGGTATCTTGCTCCTGTGGAGCAACTTGCAGATCGCGGCGTCATCCGCGCAGCCCTGGACGACTTCGGACATGCCTGGGGTCAGCGCATCGACCGCTGGCGGACCGATGGACAAACCCACACGGAGAAGTCCTTCGCCCAGCAGTTCTGGTCCGACCTGCTGCGCGCTTTCGGGGTGATCCCCGAGCGCATCGACCTGTTCGAGCGCGGGGCCGCGCGCGCCTCCACCGGTGGGGCCGGCTACATCGACTTCTTCTGGTCCGGCGTCGCCCTGGGCGAGGCCAAGTCCCTGGACGCCGACCTCGATGTCGCCCACGCCCAGGCGTTGGACTACCTGGCCGGCGGGTCCATCGGTCAGCACGAGTGGCCCAAGTACGTGCTCGTCACCGACTTCGCCCGCATCCGTGTCGAACGTCTGGGCGAGGCCGGCTGGGTGTCCGAGTTCGCGGTGCAGGACGCCGCCGATCACGTGGACGAGCTGATGTTCCTGGCTGGCCGGGACACCGTGACCAAGGCCGAGGAACAAGAGGCCTCCATCGCGGCCGCGCAGCTGATGGCCTCCATGTTCACCGCCCTCGTCGGGGACGAGGTGGACGTACCCGTGGGCGAGGAGGCCCCCGAGGACGCCGAAGAGGAGGAGTTCGCCACCCAGCAGGCCTCGATCCTGCTCACCCGGCTGCTGTTCCTGCTCTACGGAGACGACGCCGGCCTGTGGGAGGCCGACCTGTTCCAGCGTTGGGTGGAGTGGGACACCACCGCCGACAACCTCGGCCCCCAGCTCGACGCGCTCTTCCGCGTGCTCAACACCCCCGAGAACCGGCGCCGCGGCGTGCCGGACTCCCTGGCCCGCTTCCCCTACGTCAACGGCGGCATCTTCGACGGCACCTCCACCGCCGGGTTCCTCACCAACAACTTCCGGGACGCGCTCGTGGCCGCCTGCCGGTTCCGGTGGACCCAGATCTCCCCGGCCGTATTCGGCTCCATGTTCCAACTGGTCAAGTCCAAGCAGGCCCGCCGCGGGGACGGAGAGCACTACACCTCCGAGGAGAACATCCTCAAGACCATCGGCCCGCTCTTCCTGGACGAGTACCGCGCCCGAGCGGACCGACTCATCCAGAACAAGACCACCACCCGGCGTGAGGTGATCGGGCTGATCGAGGAGATGGCCGCCAACATCTACGTCGACCCGGCCTGCGGAGCCGGCAACTTCTTGAACCTGGCCTACGCCAAGCTGCGCGAGATCGAGACGGACCTGCTGGCCGACCAGCGCCGCCGCACCGGGTCCCAGGACCTGTCCCTAGACGTGAGCTTGGACCAGCGGATCCACATCGACCGGTTCTACGGAATCGAGATCAACTGGTGGCCGGCCAAGATCGCCGAGACCGCCATGTTCCTCGTGGACCACCAGGCCAACCGGCAGCTGGCCGCCGCGCTCGGCCAGGCCCCGGTACGCCTGCCGATCAAGATCACCGCCACGATCTACCAACACGACGCGCTCACCCTCGACTGGTCTCAGGCCCTCCCCGCCCCGGCCGGGCGCACGTTCGTGTTCGGCAACCCCCCGTTCCTAGGTGACCACACCCGCACGGCTGCCCAGCTGGCGCTAATGCAGGCGGCCTGGGGAGAAGGCAAGCAGCTCTCCCGCCTGGACTTCGTGACCTCCTGGCACGCACTGACCCTGCGCCTGCTGGCTGAGCGGGATGGGGAGTGGGCGTTCGTGACCACAAACTCGATCGTTCAGGGGGACCAGCCAGCCCGCTTGTTCGCCCCGATCTTCGCCGCCGGCTGGCGGATCAAGTTCGCCCACCGCACCTTCGCGTGGGACTCTCAAGCCCCCGGCAAGGCCGCGGTGCACTGCGTGATCATCGGCTTCACCCGCGACCCCAATGCCAAGGCGCGCCTGTTCAAGTACGAGCATGCACGCGGTGAAGCCCGCGAGGTGCCCGGGGTGAAGACG
Organism: Micrococcus sp. ACRRV; assembly: GCF_022346985.1. NCBI lineage: Bacteria > Bacillati > Actinomycetota > Actinomycetes > Micrococcales > Micrococcaceae > Micrococcus > Micrococcus sp. ACRRV. The sequence continues at coordinate 17,558 of NZ_JAKRNH010000010.1, read as the reverse complement.
ATCAACGCCTACCTGGTGGACGGACCCAACGTCCTCGTGGACAAGCGAAGCACCCCCCTCGCCCCCGACCTTCCGGAGGTCACCTACGGATCCAAGCCTGCCGATGCCGGCAACCTCATCGTCACCGCAGAGCAGTACCAGGCCGTGATGGCCGATCCCGTGATGGCCCCCTACGTGCGCCCTTACGTCGGCGCGGTCGAGTTGATCCGCGGCCAGCAACGCTGGTGCCTCTGGCTGACCGATATGGACCCGGATGCGCCCTCCCACTCCCCCGAGCTCAAGCGCCGCCTCGAGGGTGTCGCCGCCGAACGGGCCAAGTCCAAGGCCGCCTCCACCCGGGACTGGGCGCGCTTCCCCCACCTGTTCCGCCAGCGCGGCCTCGTCTCCGATGTGCCCTTCGTCGGGATCCCAGAAGTCAGCAGTGAGGGGCGCGCCTACCTGCCCGTGGCCCACTTCGAGCCCGACGTCATCATCTCCAACAAGGTCTACGGTGCCGTGGACCCCGACGGCATCGTCTTCGCCGTGGCCTCCTCCTCGATGTTCATCACCTGGATGAAGACCGTCGGCGGACGTATGAAGTCCGACCTGTCCTTCTCCAGCACGATTACCTGGAACGGTTTCCCCCTGCCTGCTCTGACCAACAAGGACCGGGCCTCTCTGGCCAAGGCCGGCCAGAACGTCCTCGAAGCCCGGGCTCTCCACCCCGAGCGATCCCTGGCTCAGCACTACGCACCTCTGAGCATGGACCCGGTCCTGGTGAGGGCCCACGACGGGTTGGACACGGTGATGGACAAGATCATGGGAGCACCCCGCCGGTGCCGTACCGAGCTAGAACGTCAGGAGCTGCTCTTCACCCGATATGCGGAGCTGACCTCGTAGCAACGCCCTATACGGCGGATGGAATAGAAGCACCGGCGCCGGAGTAGAGGTCTGCCCCTCTCAGACGACGAACTGCAACTTCGGCCGCACAGTCGAGGCAGCATCCATGACCGCTTCAGTAACCTCGGGAGCGATACGGCCAGCGGCCATGATGGCCTCGAAGTCGTACCCGCCATCAGTGATCAGCTGCCGAGCGATCCCGAGCACCTGCGGCGATTCTGCCGGGCCGAGAGGCCCGGGCTCGGGATGCCCCCAAACGGAGAGTTGCTGGTTGGCACGTCGATACGAGGCCTCGGAGAGCCGCCCCAGCGAGTGAGCACGGTAAACCAGGGCACGCAGACTGACCCCCCAGTGGCGCTTGAGCTCATGGAACGCCGGCCAGTTGATACGCCGGGGCAGGTCTTCAACGATCTCGTCTCGAGGCATGAGGAACTCAGCGGCGAACTGGTGAGCCTGCTGCTCCACTAGCTTCGACCCAGGCTCCGTGTCGGGGTGCAGAACCAGATGGCCCAACTCATGGGCCGCGTCGAACCGACTACGAGCTTTGTCATCCTTGGTCGGGGAGAGGAAAACCAGTGGTCTTGCTCCGGAGTATGTCGAGAACGCGTCCACAGCCGCATCCGTCTCCGTCGGCAACCGCAAGGCGATGATTCCATGCGCTTCCAGAGCCTGGACGACCGATGGCACAGGGCCAGGGGCGATGCCCCACGCCGCACGAGTAAGCCGAGCCGCCTCAACAATGGCCTCATCGGTCAGCTCCTCGGGTAGCTCCAGTTCGGGCAGCGACACCGAAGGAAGGTCGACGTAGGCACCCACCAGGTCAACCAGCTCCAGGCACAGCTCGCCATAGGCCAGCGCCTGCTCCCTGGACGCCGCAGACGTAGAGCGCAACGAGCGGAAGTGGGCCCCGGACGCAGGCAAGAGCGCAAGAGGTCGTCCGGCGCCAAAGAACTCCCGAGGCAGGCCCAGTTGCAAGCAAAGCCGGGCCAGGACGCCTTGAGTCGGCTTCGAGAGGTTCTTCTCGAACTGCCCGATGGCCGTGGGGGTGACTCCCACTTCCCGGGCGAGAGTCGCCTTGGTCTTCCGGCGCAGCCTTCTAGCCACAGTGAGCCGAGTGCCATCGAAGTCCGTACCCGCAGCGGAGAGATGCGAAGGTCGGGTCACGCCTGGCCTTCCTGAGGCCGCCGCTTGAGGGCCATCGACAGGGCTGCTGCGGGTCTCTCATCGAAGTTCGGGCCACGATCAGCCATGGGCGTCGGCGTGGCCTGCGTGTCGAGGTCGGTGTCCCACCAGAGCCTCTGATGGGCGAGGAAGGGCCTCTCACCGAGCACGGGAACGGCCAGCCAGCCCGCGGTCAGCCCGGTGCTGGCTTCCCCTGCCCAGAGGAACATGAACTTCCGCACAATTCCGGGGGCACCAGAGAATGAGAAGAGAGGCACCATGCCGGTGGCAGGGGTCCTGTGCTTCAGAACTTCCGAGTTCTCGGTGGCGAACGCCAACCGGGCGTTACTCTTCTGCCTCCAGTCGATGCCACCCTCCCAGTCAGGAGTACGCCGCTGCGCAGGTGGGACCTTCATCGTCAAAAAGCTCGCGCCCGCGAGCTCGAAGGTGAGGACGTTCCGCGGAGTAGCCACATGAAGCCCGTCAATGCTCCAGTGAGTGTCGGCGCGCTCACGGTCATCGTGGCGGAATCGCCGCAGGGCCCGCTCCGTCATGTTCTCGTGGCCCTGGAAGCCGAGGGACCTCGCAGTGTCACCGAGCTCGTCAGGCTCGTATCGAGCGAGGTTGATCGAGTAGACCTCCTGCACCAGCCCGCGCAAGGCGTCAGTAAGGCCGCTCTCGGTGCAGGCGATAGTGATGGCGTGCAAGGCGCCCTGGGCTGCTTCTTCGGCTCGATCCACGCAGACAGTAAAGCATGGCCGCCTCGACAAGTCCAGAAGAGAAGCACCAATGATCATAATTTGATGAAAACTGAAGTATAATCTTCATCGGTCGGCACTGCTCAGTGGGGCAACCCCGCCTGCGACTCCTCCGCCTCCCACCTGCGAGCTCTCCAGCCGCCAGGTCTGAGCTCGGGCCGCCTCGGCAAACCTCCAAGCGTCGCACCGCTCCAAGCTCGCGAGGATGTCCGCCACGGTGAGAGCCGGGTTGCGGGTGGCCGATGCCTGCACCTGCAAGGAACGCATCACCTCAGCGGGGTCTAGGTCGAGCTGGTTCACGAAGAACTCGTCCGGGTGCTGGGCCTCCAGGTTGAACCGCCCCAGCACCTCCGTCGGGAAGTCCTTGAGGTTGGCCGTCACGATCAAATCCGCGCGCCCCTGGATCGCCGCGGCCACCACGTGCCGGTCGTTCTCATCAGGCAGGCTGATCGCGCTCAGAAGCTCCTCCCACCCTTCCACGCAGGCATCGTCGAACGCTTCGTTCATCACGGCAGCGCGGTGACGGGCCGCCCCGGACTCCTTCATGTCCGGATGGATCGTCTCCAGCGCACGGATGGTTTCCTCGAGGATCCGCTCACTCCACAACGGCCGGTAGAGGCCGGCGTCTGCCAGGGAGAGCAGAGTGTCCGCCTGCGCGATGGGCACCAGCACGCAGGCGTCGAGCACGGCACTGAAGCGCGCCACTACTCGGCCTCCTGCCCCAGGTCGCGGCGCGCCTGCCGGAGCGCGTCCCGGTAGCGATCCGCGTCCTCGGCGTACAACCCCGCCTCCGAGGCCGAGCCCGCGAGCTCCTGCAGGGCAGCACGACGATCCCGGCGCTTCCGTTCCTGGTACTCCACCACGTCCTGCAGGCGCAGCCGCCGGTGGCGTCCCCCGGAGGGCAACTCGTAGGGGAGCTGCCCACTCTCCAGCAGCTTCACGAGCGTGGGACGGCTGATGCCCAGGAAGTTGGCCGCCTCCTGAGTGGTGAGCATCTGATCGACCGGGGCCACGGTGATGGCCTTGCCCACCCGCATGGCCTCGACCACGTCGCGCAGGACGTTGAACGCCTCCAGCGGAAGAGGAACGGTCTGCCCGTCAGGTCCCAGCAGGGCGGCCGGCTGCGTCAAGCCCCCCAGGAACCTGCTCAAATCGAGCATCTCCTCCAGGTCCGTGGGAGGCATCACCGTGTGCTTGTCGTTGAGCGTGGTGGTCATGCAAGCAGTATGGGAGACGAAACGAAAAAATCGCAACCCTCTTCCAGGCCAGGCTCAGCCCCCCGTCTCCACACCCCGAGCCAGCGAGGTGTACAGCGTCTGCCGGCTCACCCCGAACGTGCGCGCCACCTCCGCCTTCGGGATCCCCATCTGAATCATCACCCGCGCCTGCTCCACATCGGTGTCCGAGAGCTTCGGGGCCTGCACGTACTTGCCGCGGGCCTTGGCTAGGGCGATGCCCTCAGCCTGGCGTTCCTTGATCCGCCGGCGCTCGAACTCAGCGAACGCCGCCAGGATGCCCAGCATGAGCCCGTCCACCGGGAAGGTGCCGGACTTGTCCACGGTGATCCGTTCGGAGATGAACTGAATCGCCCCGGGTCTGATGGAGGCTCTGATCCAACGGAAGGATGCAGAGCATGCCAGCACCACGGAAGTACCCCGGCGAGCTCCGCGAACGTGCTGCGAGGATGACCCTCGAAGCCCGCCAAGACCCCGCCACGAGGTCTGGAGCGTTCCGCCGAGTCGGTGAGCAGCTGGTTAGGTCACGTTGACGCGTTGTTCAGTGCGGGCCGTCTAGCTCAGTGGGTGGCTGCATACCAAAGAACCGCGATTCCAACGGCGAGGAACCCGCCGTAGAAGGGGAAGATCGACCACGAGAACCAGACTCTAGGATCAAAGAAGAACCAGCCACGGAAGGCTGTCCACAAATTCTTCCAGAATCCTGGCTCTTTGTCGTCTTTGTCCTGCGGTGATGGATCGCCATCCGCGTCTGGGATATTTCGGTCGATATTATGCGGGTCGAGCGAGAGTTCGGGAACCTTTTTTCCCGCAACGACGGCATTGTAAAGCCGCCTGTACGCCCTCTCTTGCCGCAGGTAACTCGCATCCATGTAGCCGAAGAGCAGAACGGCTGCGATTCCTAGCATTGCCACAGTTCCCGACCGTTGGGTAAGCGCGTATCCGAACGTCGCGGTGACTACAGGTAGGAGCCAGCTTTTCGCCTGCGTCGAGGAGTGGGCCATTCGGGACACGACGCTTTGAACGTAGTCGAGGTGCTTTAGCCTAACGGTTTCACTCGTGGCCCTAGCCTTCGGTCCGTCCCGCTCCGTCATAGCCGAACCCCTCTGCAAGCGTCGCGGAGCGCGTCCCAAGTTTCGTCTTTCGCGTGTTCGGAGTAGTGAGTCTCCGGAGGCCAGATGCGTCCGATGGCGTCGCCCTTCCATCTCGGGACGAGGTGGACGTGAACGTGGTTGACACTCTGCGTGGCGACTTCGCCGTTCGACTGAATAACGTTAAGCCCTTCGGCCCCGATGGTTTCCACGATTACCCGCGACATGCGCGAGATTAGTAGACCGATGTGCTCGGCATCGTCGTCGCGCAACTCCCAAATAAGTGGGACATGCGCGCGCGGGACGATCATGGTGTGGCCCAGTACGGCTGGTTCCGTGGGAAAGAAGGCGACAGCCTGATCGTCCCGATACACCTCGCGCACATCAGGATCGTTCCGTTGCACAATTGTGCAAAACGGGCAACTGGGTTCAGCAGTCACAGCCGAGTCTTGCCCTGCGTTGCCCATGTCGTCAGGTGATCCTTCAGGTGGTTGTAGGTGGCTTTGGAATCGATCTTTCCTGTCCAGTCGGTCTGTGTCGGATCAAAGATCGGCACTCCTGAGACGCTTGAGATTTTGTCAAAGGGGTTGGGTCCTGATGAATCGACGCTCCCCATTGAGGACAGGCCATGGATCCGAATACCGAGAAGCGGCTTCTTATCATCCCAGGCCTTCTGGATCTCATAATGGACCCATTCACGAGAGGCAGTTTCTTTGCCAATAAGGACGATGACAGCTGACTTCCACTTCATCTTGTCAGAGATCCACTCTTTGATGGCTGTGTCGCCACCGCTCTTGACAGTCTCCCATTCTTGATGATTGAGGATGGGCTGCCCTTCGAGTGCCCCCATCTGTTCGATGAGTTGCACGCGATGAACATCTCGGTCGTAGTGGAAAGAGTAAAAAACGGCCATGTCTTTCTCCTTTGAACTCGTTCTCGGAGAGACGTGGCTCTCCTCTGTTGAGCATACCCGAGCCCCAGGGCCCACACCCTCGATTCTGGGCGCGTGCCTGCTGTCGAGCTGCGCCGGTCTACAGGCCCTGTGTCGGCCCGTCGCGGCGCGGACTACTGCGGTGCTGGTCGTGCTCGAACGGCTCGCTGATCTGCCGCTCCCGCTCCGCCACTTGCCGTCGCTGTTGGTCTAGATCGGCACGTTTGGCCCCGACCAGGCGTGCGGCATCGTCCACTGGGAGGTTACGGAGTTGGTCGGCCTCGGCGCGGAGCACGGCGGCGTGACTACGACTGTCACCCATGCGTGCACCAGTCCCGGTCCACGCGGTCTGCCAGGGTCCTCGTCAGACCCTCGAAGCATTCTCAGACGCGTCCTAGATTCTTCCCCCTAAGGTAACCCTATGAGCCTACGAAAGCTCCGCCCCTACGCGGTTACAGGAGGATTGACCTACCAGAGGCCCGCCGTAAGCGACCTTGCCCGCACCGCAATCCTTCACGAGGGCATCAACCTCCTCGAGCACGCTGCCACCGTAACAATCCGGCACGAAGACAGCCCTATGTATGGGGAGTTCGCCGTTCGCGTGGCTGGTGAGCTCGTGGGCTACCTCGACAGCTCCACCCGGGGCTACCTGGAGCCGGACCCGCGCTTCCGGCACCCTGCCCGCTATCAGGTAATGGTGGTGCGAGAGGGGGACGTCCTAACCATCGGACCCGCTTACGCGTGGATCGGCAAGGATGAGCCCGCGTGGATCTATACCGACGATTCCGCCACTCATCCCGAGAAGCGCAGCGGGAAGAAGTTTGCCCCGGCCACCGTGGAGGCGTCAAAGGTTAAAGGCGCGTTCCCCGTCGCCGGCACAAACACATCACGCGCGGACTCCATGCTCAAGGTCGTGAAGCGGCTAGAGCTCACCGAGGGGGAAACCGTCGAGATACCCGCCGTCATCGAGCGGAGACCTCACGAGTTCGGGCAGAACGAGGCAATCGGCGTCCGGGTAGGAGACGATGTTATTGGCAAACTCTGGGGCATTCACGCGCCCGCTTTTGGCGACCTCAGAGGCGACCGCACCGTTCCCGTCGTCCTCCGCCTTGAAGTCCGCAACCTCTGGGACAACGGCGTGCGCGTCGTTGGGGCCATCTGGTCCGGTGGCGGAACAACCAACTGGACCAATATCGCCAGCTGATCACAGCATTCGACCCATCACTTCGTGCCGAAGATCCCCGGTATGCGAGCTTTCCTTGCCGCGCGCTCGTAAAGAGCAGGCCCATCTATCGGGTTAAATCGGTCATTTGAGCCGCGCGTGGAGTGACTACGGAGCGACGCGGCGCAGCGAGGCATACAGCGTCTGCCGGCTCACCCCGAACGTGCGCGCCACCTCCGCCTTTGGGATCCCTATGGAGATCATCACGCGCGCCTGCTCCACGTCGAGGTCCGACATCTTCGGGGCCTGCACATACTTGCCCCTCGCCTTGGCCAACGCGATGCCCTCAGCCTGGCGCTCCTTGATCCGCCGGCGCTCGAACTCCGCGAACCCCGCCAGGATGCCCAACATCAGCCCATCCACCGGGGAGGTGCCAGACTTGTCCACGGTGATCCGCTCGGACACGAACTGCACCGCACACCCCTTGCCGGTGAGCTCATCCACGATCGCGTAAAGGTCCCGGGTGTCCCGTCCCAGCCGATCCATCGAGGCAACCTTCACCAGATCCCCCTCGCGGACGTACCGCATCAGCTCAGCCAACCCGGTGCGCTTGGCCCTCGAGCTGCCCGAGATCTTGTCCTCGAAGATCCGGTCGCACTCCCCCACCGCCTCGAGTTGGCGGTCCAGGTTCTGCTCAACCGAGCTGACTCGCACGTACCCCACAGTCTGTCCAACCACGTTTAAGACCCTCCGTCAGTTATGTCCAACGCCCCGGTTTGGGACCGTCTCTGACGTGATGCTGTGAACAGCTTCGCTCTGTGTCGTCCTTCAAGCTTCTCTCCCTGTCGTCCCGCGTCACGAAGCGGACCGGTTCTCGAGGTGCGGAAGATCGTCGGTGCGGGCATGGGGTGGTGGGTGCATACTGGTGGTGTCTTCGGACCCGGCAGTGGGGCTTGCCGGACCCAACCTCGACACTCGTCGACAACAGTCCCTATCTCAGCTGGTTGCGCTTCTGTGCGCCTGAGGTAGGGAGATGTCATGGTCGAGTCGAACACTGCCGGTGTTGTCGTGGTCGGTGTGCAGTCCGGGCAGGGGCACGACGTCGTCGGTGTCGCGGCTGCCGTCGCTGAACGCTTCAGCGCCCGCCTGGTGTGTGTGGTCGTCGATCCGGCGCTGCTGTCAGCGGGGGTGCGTGCGGACGGGTCGGAGATCATCGAACCGATCGACCCGGACACGGCGGACAGCGACCCGCAGCAGCTCCCCGACGAAGACATGCGGGTCATCAGAGATCTTGCTGCGGCGCGATCGGTCGACGTGGACTTCGTCTCCCGCGTCGGGGACCCGAGTCACGCACTCGCTGCGGTGGCTGAGGAACGTGACGCGGTGATGATCGTCGTCGGATCCCAGGCTGGCCGACGCCGGATAGCGGAACTGCTCACCGGGTCCGTCGCCGCGCACCTGACGCATCAGCAGCACCGGCCGATACTGGTCGTCCCGCACGACCCGGTCGGCGCCACCGTCCTCCTCCCGTCGGAAGCCCCGTGACGGGCATGCTGACGCTCCTGCGGCATGGGGAGAGCACCGCGAACGAAGCCGGCACCTTCACCGGGCTCCTCGACGTCCCGCTCACGCACCGCGGCGAACGGCAAGCATCCGCAGCCGGACAGCTCCTCCGGTCGAACCACATCACGCCGGACGTCGTGGTCACCTCCACATTGCGCCGTGCCGTCCGCACCGCCGAACTGGTCTGCGACGCCCTCGGGACACAGCTGCCCACGGAAGCGGTGTGGCAGCTCAACGAACGCAACTACGGTGCCCTGACCGGGATGACGAAGACCGACGCCCGTCGGATGCTCGGTGACGACGAGTACGTGCGGCTCCGCAGGTCCCGTACCGGCACACCGCCACCGATGTCGCTGCACCTGTGGGAGGAACTGCGGTCGAGCTCCGCGCTGCGCGGCCTGCCCGACGGCGCCCTCCGACGCACCGAGGCACTCTCGGACGTCATCAAGCGGGTCCGCCCCGTCTTGCACGACCGGCTCCTGCCGATGGTGCGGTCAGGGCGGAGCGTCCTCGTCGTCGCGCACGGGAACTCGCTCCGCGCACTCTGCGCATGCATCGACGACCTCACCGACCCGGAGCTCGAGCAGCTCAACCTGCCGACCGGGCAACCCGTGCAGTACCACCTCGCCCCGACGGGTGCTCTCGTCCCGCGGGGTGGGGCGTTCCTGGATCCGGTAGCAGCACAGCACGCCGCGGCGCTGGTCGCGGCAGAAGGCGGAACATGACCACCCGAACGGACACCCCGATGCCCGACGACCAGCTCCCTCCCGACCCGGACGTCGACGTCTCCGACCCGGCAACGACCATGCGGCCGGTGCATCTGCGGTGGCGGTACGTCGGCCTCGTCGCCGTCGGTGGGGCCGGCGGTACTGCCCTCCGCGACGTCATCAGTAGCGTGCTCCCTGCCGATGGCGGGGTGAGTTGGTCGATCTTCTGGATCAACATCACCGGGGCGCTGGCCCTCGGTGTGCTGTTGGAAGCGCTCGCGCACCGTGGGCCCGATGCCGGTCGCCGGAGGGTGCTGCGGCTGCTCCTCGGGACAGGGGTCCTCGGCGGGTTCACCACCTACAGCACCCTCGCCGAGTCCACCGCCGCCCTGTTCCTCGACGGCCACGGCCTCGCTGGCACCGGCTACGCGCTCCTCACTGTCCTATCCGGCGCGATCGCGACCGCCTGCGGTCTCGTCGTCGCCGGCTGGTTCCGTCCCCGAACGGAGGAAGCATGAACGCCGCCCTCATCGTCGTCGTCGCCCTCGGTGGCGGTGCCGGCGCTGCCGGTCGGTTCCTCCTCGACGGGCTGATCAACACCGGCCGGGAGTTCCGGCTCCCCGTCGGCACGCTGACGATCAACATCACCGGGTCGCTGCTGCTGGGGATCATCGTCGGCGCCGCCACGCACCTCGGCGCGGTGCCGGTCGCGGTCCTCGGCACCGGGGTGATGGGCGGCTACACCACGTTCAGCACCGCCAGCTTCGAAACCGTCCGCCTCGCCCGCAGCGGACGGATCACCGCCGCCGCGATCAACGGTCTCGGAATGCTCGTCGTCTCCGTCGCCGCCGCGACCGCCGGCATCCTCCTCGGCGGCACCCTGTGACCACCCCACTCACTGACCACCCACCCGCTCCAGCACCGGAGGTACCCATGCTGTTCGACGTCACGATCGAGATTCCCCGCGGCAGCGGCAACAAGTACGAGGTCGACCACACCACCGGCCGGATCCGGCTCGACCGGGCGGTGTTCACCAGCATGGTGTTCCCCCAGGACTACGGCTCCATCGACAACACCCTCGGCGATGACGGCGACCCCCTCGACGCCCTGGTGCTCCTGCCCCGTCCCACGTTCCCCGGCGTCGTCATCACGGTCCGGCCGGTCGGGATGCTGCGCATGGTCGACGAGAACGGCGGCGACGACAAGATCCTCACCGTTCCCGCTGGCGACGACCGCTTCGCGCAGCTGCGGGACATCACCGATGTGCCGGAACACACGCTGGCGGAGATCGAGCACTTCTTCGCCCACTACAAGGAGATCGAGCACGGCAAGCACGTCACCACCAACGGGTGGGCCGACCGTGCTGCTGCCGAAGCCGTCATCCGCACCGCACAGAACGCCCACACCCGACACCCGTGACCCACGGGTCCACAGACTGCCGCGGGGAGGCACTGGCGCTGAGTGATCGCCAGCAGGTCGTCCCTCCGCCTCCCCGCGGCTTCCCCTTCCAACCACAGACCAGCTCGACGCATGACCCGAACCGAACCGAAGGAGCGTCACCATGAACGACTACATCAGCGGCATCCACCACCACGGAGCCCATCAGGGTGAGTACGTCACCCACCACGACCACCCCGTCACCATCGACGCCGTCCACGGCGCCCGCATCCTCGACTCCCGCGGCTACCCGACCGTCCGCGTGTCCCTCGAGCTCGACGACGGCCGCACCGTCACCGGGGACGCCCCCGCGGGCGCATCCACCGGCGCCCACGAAGCCGTCGAGCTCCGCGACGGCGGTTCCGCGTTCGGCGGCCGCGACGTCACCCAGGCGCTCCACCTGATCGACACCGACATCTCAGGGCTCCTCACCGGCCGGTCGTGGTCGGCGATCGGGCAGATCGACGCCGCCCTTGCCGAACTCGACGGCACCACCGGGTACCGCCGGCTCGGCGCGAACAGCGTTGTCGCCACCTCGATCGCCGCATCCAGGGCCCTCGCCCATGCCGCGGACCTCCCGCTCTGGCAGTGGATCGCTGAGATCACCGGCTCGACGCCGCGGATGCCGGTCCCGCACTTCAACGTCCTCAACGGCGGCGCGCACGCAGCGAACGAGCTGGACTTCCAGGAGTTCATGATCGCTCCCGTCAACGCAGGCTCGATGGCAGACGCCGTCCGAATCGGCGCAGACGTGTACCACGCTCTCGCGGCGCTGGTTCGGGACCGGTTCGGCAGCCTCGGCCTCGGCGACGAGGGCGGTTTCGCACCGTCGATCGCTGCGCCCGAGGAAGCGCTCGACCTGCTCGTCGACGCGATCCGTACCGCCGGCTACGAGCCGGGCGTCGATCAGGTGGCGATCGCGCTCGATCCGGCCGCGAACGAGTTCTCCCAGGGCGACGGCTCCTACCGGGTGCTCAACGACAGCCTCGACCGGGACGGGCTGGTCGACTACTACCGGCACCTCATCGACACGTATCCGATCCGGAGCATCGAAGACGCGTTCGCGGAAGACGACCATGAGGGGTTCCGCCGCATGCAAGCGGCGCTCGGCGACCGGATCCAGATCGTCGGCGACGACCTCTACGTCACCGACCCACAGCGGATCCGCGACGGCGGCGAGCAGCAGCTGACGAACGCGGCACTGATCAAGCCGAACCAGATCGGGACCGTCTCCCAGACCCTCGGCGCGATCGCCACCGCCAAGAGCATCGGGATGGCCAGCATGGTCTCCCACCGTTCTGGGGAGACCACGGACACGTTCATCGCGGACCTCGTTGTCGGGACCGGCACCGGGCAGATCAAGTCCGGCGCACCCGGCCGCGGGGAACGCGTCGCGAAGTACAACCGGCTCACCGAGATCGCCGAGCAGCACCCGGAGCTGCCCTACGGACTGATCTGACCACCGGTACTCGAGCTGCGAGCAGTGTCCAGGAACGCCGTCACAGCGGGCCCCGGGCGGCCTGACCAGATCGCTCGCAGCGGCCGGATCAGTGGCGGGCCGAGCAGTAGCGCCCGGACGAGGGCACCGTCTTCGAGGTCAGTGTCGACGGTGCGGAGACTCATCACCGCGGGCGCGATGCCCGCTCGAGCGTTGGCGCGGATGATGCCAGTCGTTTCCAGCACTGCAGCCGGCGGGACCAGGGTCAGACCCGCGTCGTCGAGCCACGCTTCGACCGTGGAGCGGGTGCCGGACCCTTCCTCACGGAGCAGCAGGGGTGTCTCCGCGAGGTCATCCGAGGTGATGGCCGAAGCGCTTGCCCAAGGATGGTGCGGGGCGACGACGACCACGAGTTCGTCCTCATCGACCACCAACGATGAGAGGCCAATCGGCGCAGCAGGAGTCTCCGTGAACCCGACGTCGGCAGCGCCGGAACGGACGAGGTCGGTCACGTCGGCGGAGTTCCCCGCGATCAAACGCACCGACGCATCCGGCGTGGCAGCACGGTGGGTGAGCAGCCATCCGGGCAGCAGGAGTTCGGCGATCGTCTGCGACGCTGCGATCACGAGGGATCCCGCCGGTTCCCGCAGCGCGGCGACGCCTGCTTCAAGCCGCCGGGAGGCCTCCAACACCGGGACGGCGAGACCGAGCACCACCCGGCCGGCGTCGGTCAGCGCGGTCCCGGATGCCGTCCGGTGCGCCAGCGGCTGACCGGTCGCCTGCTCCGCGGCACGCAAGCGCGCAGACACCGCCTGCTGTGTCACCCCCAACACCTCGGCCGCGCGGGTCAACGACCCGGTCTCCGCGACGCGGACGAGGACCTCGAGGGTGTCGAGGTCCAGGATCCGGTCCGTCAACCGCCGCAGTGCCACAAGCAACCATTGTGCCCTGCCAACGAGTCCGCCGTTCCCGAACCACGGGGCACACGCGCACGATGGGTGCATGTCCGCTCACCTCGCCCACGCACCCGCAGCCTCTGAGCACGGTGTGCGCGACCGGCGGCTGTTCCGGGAGCTGGAGCGGCCCGGCCTGATCGTGTCGAACCTGACCCCGAACTGGTTCGCGTCGATCATGGGGACCGGGATCGTCGCCGTCGCGGCCGCGTCGTTACCGCTGCAGTTCCCCGGTCTGCGCACGGCGGCGACGGTCGTCTGGGCGATCGCGGCGGTCCTGCTCGTCGCCCTCACCATCGCGACGGTCCTGCACTGGGTCCGCTACCGGAGCACCGCAGCGAAGCACCACCTCAACCCGGTGATTTCCCACTTCTACGGCGCACCGCCCATGGCGTTCCTCACCGTCGGCGCCGGCACGATCCTCCTCGGCAAGGACTGGATCGGCCTCCCCGCCGCCGTCACCGTCGACTGGGTCCTCTGGACCATCGGCACCATCGGCGGCCTGCTCACCGCGGTCCTGGTGCCGTACCTGGCGTTCACCCGCCACGAGAACACGCCCGAATCCGCGTTCGGCGGCTGGCTGATGCCGATCGTCCCGCCGATGGTGTCCGCCTCGACCGGTGCGCTCCTCCTGCCGTATGCCCCCGCCGGGCAGGCACGGGAGACCCTGCTGTGGTCCTGCTACGGCTTCTTCGGCCTCAGCCTCATCACGTCCCTGGTCGTCATTACGCTGATCTGGAACCGTCTCGCGCAACACAAGGTCGGTGCCGCCGGTATGGTGCCGACCCTGTGGATCGTCCTCGGACCGGTCGGACAGTCCATCACCGCGGTAAACCTCCTCGCATCGAACGCCCCCGCCGTCGTCGACGCGTCGACCGCCCACGCACTGCTGGTCGTGGCGCTGGTGTACGGGTTCGCGATGCTCGGCTTCGCGCTGCTGTGGACCGTCATCGCCCTCGCCATCACCATCCGCACCGCCCGCGAACACCTGCTGTTCAGCCTGACCTGGTGGTCATTCACGTTCCCCGTCGGCACCTGCGTCACCGGCCTGAACGGCCTGGCCCTGCACTCCGGACTCACCGTCGTCGCCGTCCTCGCAGTCGTCTACTACGTGGGCCTCGTCGCCGCGTGGATCACCGTTGCCGTCCGCACCTTCCACGGCTCCGTCATCCGCGGCACACTCCTCGCACCACCACAGCCGGCATGAGCACCCCCGACGAACTCGCGGACGAGGTCGCGGACGTTCGATCCCTGAACGCCCTCGCCGAGGCATGGCGCACCGCACCCGACGGTTCACGGCGGTTCGTCCCGAACTTCGACCCGAGATCCGGCGGCACATCCAGCCGCGTCCTGGTCCTCATGCAGTCGCCCGGCCCCCAGACGATCGCCGCAGCGCACACGGCGATCTGCAGCGAGGACAACCCGGGCCCGACCGCGGCCGCGTTCCGCGCAGCCCGCATCGAGTCCGGACTCGCACGCAACGACTACCTCCGCTGGAACCTCATCCCGTGGGAGATTCTCGGCCGCGTCCGACCTGTGGACATCGACGAGGGGCGACACGCCCTCGAAACTCTGCTCAAGGTGCTCCCCGTGCTCGATGCCATCGTCACGTACGGTACCGCCGCCCTCAACGGAGTCATGCGGCACCTCACCCTGGACGAGCACCCCCGACTCGTACCCGTCATCGCGGCACCACACCCCTCTCCGGCCAACGGCCGCCATCGCGCGGAACAACAACGACGTTCCGTCCAAGCGCTCCGGCTCGCGGCGCTGACTCACCGGCTGTAGCAAATACGAACGACTCCGCTACAACTGCCCGTGCCGACGGTTCGGCAGCGTGTGAGGCGGCGTGTCTTGTAACGGAACCCAATCCCGGAATCTACGTGCCGCCACTACCCCTCCTGGTCGAGTTTCGCTACGTTCTCTCCATGGGTCACCTCCTCGGGTACGCGCGCGTGTCCACCACCGACCAGGACGCGTCGCTACAGATCGACGCGCTGGGCGCCGCCGGCTGCTACCGCGTGTTCGTCGACACCATGTCCGGGTCGCTGCAACACCGGCCCGAGCTCGACAAGCTCCTCGACCAGCTCCGCCCCGGCGACACTCTCGTCGTCTGGCGACTCGACCGGCTCGGTCGATCCATCCGGCACCTCATCGACCAGCTGCACGCACTCGCCGAACGCGGCATCGGGTTCCGGTCGCTGCAGGAGACCATTGACACCACCTCACCCGGTGGCCGGCTTGTGTTCCACGTCTTCGCTGCGCTGGCGGAGTTCGAACGGGACCTCATCAAGGAACGCACCAACGCCGGCCTCGCCGCCGCCCGAGCCCGCGGCAGAACCGGCGGCCGACCATCTCGGCTCTCCGCGGACCAGGTGCGCACCGCACGCCGGCTCTACGAACAGCAGGACATGACCGTCGCGCAGATCGGCGATGTCCTCGGCGTCAGCCGCACCACCATCTACCGGACGCTCGCGAAGCACGCCGAACCCGTCGCCCGCCGACGCGCAAAGCCCTCACCGACGATGTAGCCGGTCATGGACGCGAGCGAGCGGTGGCGAATCCTTCGACTGCACGTCGAGGACGCAATCCCGCTTGCCACTCTGGCCCGCAGCACGGGCGTCACCGAGCGCACCCTGCAACGCTGGCTCGCCCGCTACCGGACAGGCGGATACGCCGCCCTCGCCGACGACGCTCGCGCCGACCATGGCGTCCGACGCACAGCACCGGAACTCGTCCGCCTGGTCGAAGGGCTTGCGCTCACCAAGCCGCGGCCGTCGATCGCCACCATTCACCGTCAGGTTGGCGTCCACTGCGCTGAACGGGGACTGCCGTCGCCGTCGTACTCCGCCGTGCGGTCGATCGTGAACGGGCTCGATCCCGGAATGGTGACGCTCGCACTCGAGGGGCCAGCGTCATACCGTGACAAACACGAGCTGCTGCTCCGACGTCGCGCGGACCGCCCGAACGCGATCTGGCAGGCGGACCACACGATGCTTGACCTGCTCATCGTCGGGCCCAACGGCAAGCCCGCACGGCCGTGGTTGACGGTGATCCTCGACGACTACTCCCGCGCGATCTGCGGGTACATGGTGTTCCTCGGTGCCCCGTCAGCGGCGAACACCGCGCTCGCGCTGCGCCAAGCGATCTGGCACAAGCCGGAACCGGACTGGCCCGTCTGCGGGATCCCGGACGTGCTCTACACGGACCACGGGTCCGACTTCACCAGCCATCGTCTCGGCGACACCGCCGCTGTGCTGCACCTCCGCATCATCCACTCGCAGGTCGCCCGGCCCCAGGGGCGCGGGAAGATCGAGCGGTTCTTCGGCACGATCAACACCGAACTGCTCCCAACGCTCCCCGGCCATTTCGCAGCCGGATCCTCGGCGCCGACGCCGGCGCTGGATCTCGGCGGCGTCGACAGTGCCATCAGCACGTTCATCCGCAGCTACAACGCCCGCACCCACCGCGAGCTCCGGACGAGCCCACTGCACGCGTGGATTGCAGACGGGTGGCTGCCACGGCTCCCGGAGTCCCTTGAACAGCTCGACGGGTTCCTGCTCACCGTCCCCACGACGCGGGTCGTGCAGCGCGATGGCATCCACTTCGAGGGCCTCCGCTACACCGCGGCCACTCTCGCGCCGTTCGTCGGTAGCACCGTGAGTGTCCGGTACGACCCACGCGACGTCACCGAGATCCGCGTCTTCCACCGCGACGTGTTCCTCTGCACCGCGATCAGCACCGAGCACCAGACCGAGACGATCAGCCTCAAGCAGATCCAAGCCGCCAGGAACGCTCACCGCCGGGCTTTACGCGGGCAGATCCACGAACGCATCGCGATCGTCAATCCCAAACTCGACGACACCACCACACCGGCAGCCGTCGAGACGGATCGGCCGCGACTGAAGACCTACGAGGAGGACCGGTCATGACGAGCCAGTTCATCGTCACCAAGGAGCACCGCCGGTTCGCAGAGTTTGCCGACGCGGTCCGGAAGCAGAACACCATCGGCGTCTGCTTCGGGCCCGCCGGCGTCGGCAAGACCCTCTCAGCGCGCCGCTACGCGCACTGGGACAGCATCGGCCCGTTCATCGCCAGGTGGGCCGCACGCAGTGAAGACGACACCAAGATCTATGCCGCGGCCCACCGCGCCCGGACCGTCTTCTACACGCCCGAGGTCTCCGCGACGATGCGCGCCCTGCAAGAGGACCTCCGGCACGACATGATCCGCACCGAACGCTGC
>NZ_JAKRNH010000109.1:0-8121 GCF_022346985.1 Micrococcus sp. ACRRV | reverse complement strand
ACCCGTCCCCTCCCCCCGGGGCCCGCCAGCGACGCCCGCTCCCGGAGCGCCGGCACGGACGGACCGGCACCCGACGGCCTCGAGGTCCTGCCGGTCTGGCTGCGCCGCCCGGTGGAGGGCTGGGGCGTGCGCCGGTCGCGTTCCTCCTGGGTCGGCGGGGTGCTCGCCGGCGTGGCCGAGCGCTACCGGATCGACCCGCTCCTGTCACGCGGCGTGTTCGTGGCGCTGTGCGTGGTCTCGGCCGGGATCGGGCTGCTCGGGTACGCCCTGGCGTGGGCCGTCCTGCCGGACGCCGACGGGCGGGTCCACTACGGCCGCCTGCGCCGCGGCGAGTGGTCCGACGCCCCGGTCGCCATCGCCGCGATCGCCGCGATCGGCGCGCTCAACGTCGTGCTCGGGGCGGGCTTCACGCTGATCGCCCCCGTCCTGGGCGGCCCGGGCTCCCTGATCGGCCTCACCGCCCTGGCCGTGCTGGTGTGGTGGCTCGTGACCCGATGGGACGGCGAGGGCGAGCGCCGCATGGCCCCGGCTCAGCCCGCGCGCGACGCGGCCGCGCGCCCGGCGGCCGAGCCCTCGTGGTACCTGCGCCGCCACCGGCCGGAGTCCGCCACCGTGGACGCCCACGGCTTCCGCTCCGACTGGATCGACCCCGAGACCGGCTCCTGGCGCGAGCAGCCGCACAGCCGCGAGCACCGGGCCGCGGCACGCCTCGCGGAGGCGCAGGTCCGCGCCGCCGGCCAGGCCGCGGGCCGCCGTCCCGCCGGCACAGGGCGTGGCTCCCACAGCGCGGTGAAGCCCCTCCTGGGCCGGGGGACGCGGATCGCGACGTGCGTCGTCGCCGCGGGCGTGGCCCTGACGGTCTCGCTCGCCATGGTCCTGGGCAACGTGTCGACGTCGGCCACCCTGTTCCCCGTCTGGCCGGCATTGGCCGCCCTGGGCGTCATGGCGGCGGTGATGACCGCGGGACTCCTCCGCGGCCGCCGGCCCGGGCTCCTCGCTCCGCTGAGCGGCATCCTGGTGGGGGTCGTCGCACTGCAGGTCTGCGCCCACCTCCTCTTCACCCCGCTCCCCTGACACGGCCGACGTCGCCGTCCGCCGTCGACTCCTCCTCCCGCCGAAAGGACCCCCGATGACCCCCGTCTCCCGCCCTCGCCCCGGCGGCGCGCGCCGCACGCCCCTCACGCCCGTCTTCGACGGCATCCGCGCGCTGGGGTTCCGTCGCACCCGTCCCCGCCTGGTCGGCGGCATCGCGGCGGGCCTGGCCGCGAACACGGGCGTCGACGTCTGGCTCATGCGCCTGGTCCTCGTCCTCGTGGGCCTGCTGCCGGTGCTCGGCCTCGGCGCTTACCTGGTGGTCTGGGCCCTCACCCCGTGGGAGGACGGCGTGATCCCCGCCGAACGCGCCCTCTCCGGCGCCTGAGCCGCCCCGGCACCGGAGGCGCCCCGACCGCGCCACCAGACCGCCCTGACCGCCCGCCGGCTGGGGCGGTCGCCCGTCTCCTGACGCGGCGACGGCCCCCTGACTAGGGTGGTCGAGGGCGTCTTCCGACGCCCTCCCCGCACCGATCCCAGGAGGACACCCCATGCGAGTCGGCCTGCTCACCTCCGGTGGCGACTGCCCCGGCCTGAACGCCGTGATCCGTGCCGCGGTGCTGCACGGCATCAAGACCTACGACATGGAGATGGTGGGCATCCGCAACGGGTGGGCCGGCATCATCGAGCAGGACGTCGAGGACCTGCCCCGCACCCGCGTGCGCGGCCTGGCCCGCACCGGCGGCACCATCCTGGGCACCTCGCGCACCCATCCGTACGACGCCGACGGCGGCGGCCCGGAGAACATGGCGCGCAACCTCCGCGAGCTCGGCATCGACGCGGTCGTCGCGATCGGCGGCGAGGGCACCCTGGCCGGCGCCAACCGCCTCGCCCAGGACGGCCTGCCCGTGGTGGGCGTGCCGAAGACCATCGACAACGACCTCCAGGGCACCGATTACACGTTCGGCTTCGACACCGCCGTGGAGATCGCCACGGACGCCATGGACCGCCTGCGCACGACCGGCGAGTCCCACCACCGGTGCATGGTCGCCGAGGTCATGGGACGGCACGTCGGGTGGATCGCCCTGCACTCCGGCATGGCCGCCGGCGCGCACGCCATCCTGATCCCCGAGGTCCGCACGCCGATGTCGCAGGTCGCCGAGTGGGTCACCCAGGTGCACGAGAAGGGGCGGTCGCCGCTCGTCGTCGTCGCGGAGGGCTTCATCCCCGAGGGGCACGACGACCCCCTGGCCGACGCGGGCATGGAGGCCTCCGGGCGTCCGCGGCTCGGCGGCATCGGCGAGTGGGTCACCCGCGAGATCGAGGAGATGACCGGGATCGAGACCCGCAACACGGTGCTCGGCCACATCCAGCGCGGCGGCGCCCCCACGGCCCGCGACCGCGTGCTCTCCACCCGCTTCGGCATGGGTGCGATCGACCTCGCCGCCCAGCACCGCTGGGGCTCCATGGTGGCCGCCCGCGGCACGGACATCATCACCATCCCGATGAGCGCGGCGCTCAAGGGGCTCAAGGAGGTCCCCCGGGAGCGCTACGACGAGGCCAAGGTCCTCTTCGGCCGGTGACGGCCGCGGAGCCGCTGCCCGAGCACGTCCGGGAGCTCGTCGCCCTCGCCTGGGGGCGGGCCCTCGGCGTGCCCGACGACGTCGCCGCCCTCGCCCGGGCCACCGGCCGGCGGGTGGCGCTGCCCCGCCCGGCCGGCCCCGAGACGGACATCCTGCTGCTGGAGGCCGCCGGCCTCGAGGTCCTCGCCGGGCCGGAGCCACTGCTCGCCGCCGCCGCGGACCGGGCGACCGAGGAGCTCGCGCTGGAGTCGACGCTCCTGCGCCTGGCCTCGGGATGGGGTCCGCGCTCTCGCGGCGAGCACACCCTCCTCCACCTGGACGAGCCCCCGGAGGTGGCCCCCTCCGGGCGGGTGGCGGTCTCCGACGACCCGGCCGACGCCGCAGCCCTGGCCCGGGAGTGCCCCGCCGACGACGCCCGTGCCGCGGGGCTCGACGAGCTCCACGCGGTGCGCACCCTCGTCCCCGACGACGGAGCGGGCCGGGCGACCGGGACGCCGCTGGCGGCCGCCGGGCACGCGACCCGGGCGGGTCTCCTGGCGGACGTCCGCGTGCTGGTGCGCCCCGAACTGCGCGGGCGCGGCCTGGGCGCCTATGCCGCGGCGGTGGCCGCCGGGGCCGCCTGGGACGAGGGCCTGGTGCCGCAGGCGCGCGTGTCCGCCGCGCAGGACGGGGCCCTGCGCCTCGCGCTGGGCGTCGGCTTCGTGCCCACGGGCCGGCTGACCCGCGTCGAGCTCACGCGCGCCGGCTGAGCCCCGCGGGGCGGCCGACCACCTGGCCGGCGTCGGGCGAGACGAGCGCCTGCTGGGACGCGGCGATCCACTCGGGCTCCCCGCCGGCCGCGGCCTCCTCCCGGACGAGGAGCTCGGCGGCCACGGGAACGGCCCGCTTGAGCACCGCCAGGGCGACCGCCCCGGCCTCGTGGTGTTGGACCGCGCTGGTCACGGTGCCGACGGGACGGGCGGCGGCTCGCGCGTCGGCCGTGTCCGGCTCGGGGCGCAGGGTGACGGCCGCCCCCGCGGCGGGGAGGGCATGCGAGGAGCCGTCCAGCAGGAGCTGGGTGAGCCGCCGCGGCGGACGGCCCAGGTTGTGCACGCGGGCCACGGTCTCCTGCCCGCGGTAGCAGCCCTTCTCCAGGTGGACGGCCGTGCGCAGGATGTCGAGCTCGTGCGGGATGGCGCGGGCGTCGGCGTCCACGGCGGGACGGGGGCGGCCCGCCTCGATGCGCAGGGCCTCCGCCGCGAGGGCGCCGGCGAGGGACCAGCCCTCCAGCTCCCCCGTGCCGAGCCGGTCGACGGTGGCCACGAGGTCGCCGCGGGTCACGAGGTACTCCCGCCAGGACCAGCCCGCGCCCGGGTGCGCGGCCGGGTCTGGGTCCACGGAGTACGGCCAGCCGCCGACGTCGACGCGCGGCCACGGGTCGAGCCACACGGTGCGGTCCTCCCAGCCGGGCACCGGGGCCATGGCCCCGACCACGGCGACGACGCCCGTGTGGTCACGCAGGGTGACGCGGTGGGAGAACACCATGGAGCGCAGCCACGTGACGAGGACGTCGGCGTGGGCGGGATCGGCGATCAGCCAGGCGGCGGCGCCGTCCTCCAGCAGGTGCACGGCGATCTCGATGCGCCCGTTCGCGTCCAGGAAGAGGGCCTCGGTGCTGGTGCCCGCGGGACGGTCCTTCAGGTGCTGTGTGCTCAGCGTGTGCAGCCAGGAGAGCCGGTCCGGGCCGGAGACGGACACGACCGTCTTCTGCGAGAGGTCCACGAGCGCCCGGCCGCGGGCGAGGGCGCGCTGCTCGACGAGCGGACGGCCGTAGTGGGCCGCGACGCCGGCGTCCTGGCCGACGCCCTCGACCGCGCCCTCCGCGGGGCCGCCGGGAGCGGCCGGGGGCGGGGCCAGCAGCGGGCTGCGCCGCGCCGCCCTGAGGGCGGAGGCGGGCTCGGGACGCGGCTCGGTCACGCGCCCTGCTCCGGAGCTCGCCCGCGCTCCCCCCGGGGTCGGGGTGCGCCGGGGGCAAGCCGACCCTCGGAGGGGTCCGGCATGCGGTCCAGGATGGCGGAGGCGTGGACCTCCATCGGGCCCTCCACGGCGGGGGACGAGTCCCAGCGCCAGAACAGCTGGCCGTTCACCAGGCCGGCCATGCGGGTGGCGCGGGCGTACTCGCCGGCGGCCGCGCCGCGCAGCAGGGAGTCCATCACGATCTGCACCTGCGGGCCCTTGATGCGCCCGTAGTAGAGCTCGGCCAGGGAGCCCGGGTGGGTGATGGTGGCGGTGATGCGGAAGGCGCCGTCCTCGGAGCGCAGTGCCTCCACGTCCTCGGCGGAGCGATAGGCGGGGACGATGTCCGCAGGCACCATGCCGGGGCCGACGTCGCCGTCCTGCCGCGCGCGGTCCACCTGCCAGAAGCCGGACTCCACGGTCAGCGGGCGCAGCAGGGTGCCGTCCGCCTCGCAGAGCCAGGACTCCGCGCGGTACTCGACGAACGGGAGGCCGTGCTCGACGAAGTCGACGCGCTGGTAGAAGATGTCCGTCCCCTCGGAGCCGTCGCCGAGGCGTCCCTGCCCCTCCCAGCTGCCGATCAGCCAGGACAGCGGGGCGAGCTCGGGGGTGAGGTCGTACGGGAGTTCAGTGGCCATGACGACGCACGGCACGGCCCCTCAGCGGGGCCGTGCGCTCAGCGCTGGCCCTTGAAGAGGCCGCCGACGACGAGGGCGGCCACGGCCGCCATGCCCAGGCCCGCCAGCACGACGAGGACGAGGAAGAAGATCTCGAGAGCAACAATCGAATCCATGCTCGGCATCCTATCCCGGGAGCGCCCCCGGGTCAGGCCAGGAAGCCGAGCATGACGTGCCCGACCACCCCCGCCGCCCCCACGGGGGCCATCGCCAGCGCATAGCCGGCGCGCCGCGGGGAGAGCGTGGTGCCCACGACGCGGTCCTCGGGCAGCGGGCGGGAGGAGGGCGCCGCCGCGGCCGTCAGGGAGACGAGCCCCGCCGTGCCCAGGGCCGCCGCCGCGTACACCCACGCGGTGTGGGCGGGGGCGCCGAGCAGCAGGGACACCAGCGCCGCGACGACCCCGGAGGCCGGCACCATCACGAGGGCGAGCACCCGCGGGCGCCCCTGCATGAACGGCGTCAGGCCGATCAGGGACGTGACGATCAGGGTGGCCGCCAGCGTGACCACGAGTCCGGTGGCGCCGGGGGCCTCGCGGTGATGCGCGAGCGGGACCCACGAGGCGGCCAGGAGGCACACGAGGACTCCGCCCATGGTGGTCACCGTGGACTCCAGGCGCAGCGGCCGGCCCGTCCCGCGCACCAGCTGCACGATGAACGACGCCATCGTGCCGAACGCCAGGACCACGGCCAGCGGCTCGAACAGCGCCCACGCGCCGCGCGGACCGGCGTCGCCGCGCGGCCACAGCACCATCACGAGCACGCCGAGCACGCCCGCCACGAGCATGGTGAGGGTCAGCGAGAGACGGGCGGGGGCGCCCATCTGACGGGGCCAGCCGAAGGCGATCACCGCGATGACGAGGCAGGCCGCCACCGCAGCCGGGACCGGGCCCAGCAGGGCCGCTCCCCCGAGGACGAGGGCGGCGAGGGCCGCGCTCAGGGCCATGGACAGACGCATCACGCCCCCCATCCTGCCAGGCGCGCCCGATCGGTATCCTCGACGGCGGGCCGGCGTCACACGCGGGCGCCGGCAGCGCCGGCACGGACGACGTCGAGGGGGCGCCATGGCGCGGCTGCTGATGCTCACGCGCGCCGCGTCCGCCGTGGAGGTGCTCCCCGCGCTCGACCTCCTCACGCACGACGTCGAGCGCGCCGACCCCCGCGCCGCCCTCGCCGCCGGCCGGGAGGACGTCGACGGCGTGCTGCTCGACGCCACCTCCGGCCTGGCAGAGGCGCGCACCCTGGCCCGGGACCTGGCGTCCCTGGCGCCGGAGGTGCCGGTGGTGGCGGTGATGGCCGAAGGTGCCCTCACCGCGGTGGGCCCGGAGTGGTCGCTCGCGGACATCGTGCTCACCGGCGCCGGACCCGCCGAGGTGGACGCCCGCGTGCGCCTGCTGCGCCCCGCCGACGCGCCGGTGGCCGGCGGCGCGGCGGAGCGGCTGGCCGTGGGCGGCGTGGAGATCGACCCGGTCGGCTACCGGGCCCGCCTCGACGGACGCGCCCTGAACCTCACCTTCCGCGAGTTCGAGCTGCTCAAACACCTCGCGCAGAGTCCCGGCCGGGCGTTCTCCCGCGAGCAGCTGCTCCGGGAGGTGTGGGGCGACGACTACTTCGGCGGGACCCGCACCGTGGACGTCCACGTGCGCCGCCTGCGCGCCAAGCTCGGCCCGGACCGCGAGCAGATGATCGGCACCGTCCGCAACGTCGGCTACCGGTTCACCCCCCGCCCCGACGGCGATGCCTGACGGGCCTGGCGTCCGGCGGCCTAGGGTGTGGGCCATGTCCGAGCAGCCCGCCTCCCCCGCCCTCCCGCCGACGCCCGGCGTCGTCTCCCCCGGAACGCCGTCCGACGTGGACGCCGCCCTCGCCCTGGCGGACCGCGCCCACCGCTCCGACGGCCACCCCCCGCTGAACGACCAGACGCGCGCGGTCCTGGCGCGCGATGCGCAGCGGTGGTGGGGCCTGACCCGCGACGAGGCGGGCGCCGTCACCGGCGTGGCGGTCCTGGCACCGGAGGGCGAGGCCGCGGGGCCGGGCGTCGTGGAGCTGGCGGTGGACCCGGCGCACCGCGGCGCCGGCCTGGGCGCCGCCCTGGCGGAGGCCGCGGCGGACGCGGTCCGCGAGCGCGGGGAGGCGCGGCGGACCAGCGCCTGGGCGCACGGCGCGCTGCCGGGGGCGCTCGCCCTGGCCCGCCGTCACGGCCTCGAGCCCGTGCGCGAGCTGCGCCGGATGCGCCTGGACCCCGCCGGACTGGGGGCGCTGCCCCCGACGCGGCTTCCCGAGGGCGTGACCCTGCGCGGATTCGTGCCGGGCCGCGACGAGGACGCCTGGCTGGCGCTGAACGCCGCCGCGTTCGCCGACCACCCCGAGCAGGGCTCCCTCACCCGCGCCGACCTGGACGCCCGGGAGGCCGAGGACTGGTTCGAGGCCGCCGGGCTGCTCTTGGCCGAGGACGCCGAGGGCACCCCGGTGGGCTACCACTGGACGAAGGTGACCCCGGCGGAGGCGGGGGCGCCGTCGGAGGGCGAGGTGTACGCCGTCGGGATCTCCCCCGCCGCCCAGGGGCGCGGCCTGGGGCGTGCCCTGACCCTCGCGGGGCTGCACCACATGGCCGGCCGCGGCGTGGACGCGGTGGACCTGTACGTGGACGCGGACAACGTGCCGGCGGTGCGGCTCTACGAGTCCCTCGGCTTCGCGCTGGCCGCGGCCGACGTGCAGCTGCGCCCCGCCCGCTGACGGTCCGGGCGCGGGCCCGTGGGCGGGCGACCGCGACCCGCGGCACCGCGTGACGCGTCCCCTATCCTGGGACGGCATCCCCGACCCCATCCCCCCGGAGG
>NZ_JAKRNH010000108.1:0-8202 GCF_022346985.1 Micrococcus sp. ACRRV | reverse complement strand
CCTAGGATGGGGGCATGTCCTCGTCCCCCGCGCCTGCGGGGCGGGAGCGGGCGGATCGTCGGGGGCGGCGCCGGGCGCGGGGGACGAGGACATGCCCCCATCCTAGGAAGCCGCGGGACTCCGTACGGCCCTCTCGCGGCCGGGTCGGCCCGCGTCACGCGGCGTAAGCTGGGTCCGATCCACACCCGGGTGCGAGCTCCCTTGGCGGAGCCCGCGCGCTCGCCGCGCCCCGCGCCCGCCCACGGAACAAGAGGAGAGAGCCTGATCGTGGCCGAGAACCCCATCCGCGTCGCCATCGCCGGCGTGGGCAACTGTGCGACGTCCCTGATCCAGGGCGTCGAGTACTACAAGGACGCCCAGGCGTCGGACACCGTGCCGGGCCTGATGCACGTGCAGTTCGGGGACTACCACGTCTCCGACCTCGAGTTCGTGGCCGCGTTCGACGTCGACGCGAAGAAGGTCGGGCTGGACCTGTCCGAGGCGATCCTCGCGTCCGAGAACAACACCATCAAGATCTCCGACGTGCCCGCCACCGGCGTGACCGTGCAGCGCGGCCCGACGCTCGACGGCCTGGGCAAGTACTACCGCGAGACCATCGAGGAGTCCTCCGCCGAGCCCGTGGACGTCGTCCAGGCGCTCAAGGACGCGAAGGTGGACGTGCTCGTCTCCTACCTGCCCGTGGGCTCCGAGGAGGCGGACAAGTTCTACGCGCAGTGCGCGATCGACGCGAAGGTCGCCTTCGTCAACGCCCTCCCCGTGTTCATCGCGGGCACCCAGGAGTGGGCGGACAAGTTCACCGAGGCCGGCGTGCCGATCGTGGGCGACGACATCAAGTCCCAGATCGGCGCGACCATCACCCACCGCGTGATGGCCAAGCTGTTCGAGGACCGCGGCGTCACCCTGGACCGCACGTACCAGCTGAACGTCGGCGGCAACATGGACTTCAAGAACATGCTCGAGCGCGAGCGCCTGGAGTCCAAGAAGATCTCCAAGACGCAGGCCGTCACCTCCAACACCTCCGCCGAGCTCGCCGAGAAGGACGTGCACATCGGCCCGTCGGACTACGTGGCCTGGCTGGACGACCGCAAGTGGGCGTTCGTGCGCCTCGAGGGCCGCAACTTCGGCGACGCCCCGGTGTCCTTGGAGTACAAGCTCGAGGTCTGGGACTCCCCGAACTCGGCCGGCGTGATCATCGACGCCGTGCGCGCCGCGAAGATCGCCCTGGACCGCGGCATCGGCGGCCCGATCCTCTCCGCGTCCTCCTACTTCATGAAGTCCCCGCCCGTGCAGCACGCCGACGACGAGGCGCACGAGCTCGTGGAGGCCTTCATCCGCGGCGACATCGAGCGCTGAGCGGCGCAGCGCCCCGGACAGCCGCAGCGCTGACCGGGCCCTCGGCCCCGGACGGCGACGCCCCCATCCTCCCCGCGGAGGGTGGGGGCGTCGCCGTGCCCGGCCGCGGCGGCTCAGCGCAGGCCGAGGCGCTCCTCGACGGTCAGGCGGATCAGCTGCGCGTAGATCCCCTGGCCCTCGTGGCCCGGGTGCACGCCGTCCGCGGACCAGCCGGGGACGTACGTGGAGGCGGCCTCCCAGTCGGCCAGGACCACCTGGTCGGGGTGGGCCTCCGCCTGCTCCACGGCCTTCCGCTGGGCGTCCTCGATCCAGGACATCGGCCCGTGGGGCACGACGACGACGAGCAGCCGGTCCGGGCCGACCGCCTGACGGATCTTGTCCCAGTCCCCCCGGCCGGCGGTGCCGTTGGCGCCCAGGGAGAGGACCACGACGTCCCCGAGGGTGCCCTCGCGGTCCATGGCGCGGATCTTGTCCGCGGCGTCCCAGATCTGGAAGCCGACCTTGGCGTCCACCACGATCCCGGGCATCTCCTCGAGGAGCGCGGGGGCGGCGGAGAGGGCCACGGAGTCGCCGATCAGGGTGGTGCGAGAGCCCACGTCGGAGGGCGGCAGGGAGGCCGTGAGCTCCTCCTGCGTGAACTCGGGGCGGGTGACCTGCGGGTCGCCCAGCGTGGACCCGGACGGGCTCGCGGAGGCCCCGGCCGAACCCGTCGCCTCGGCCCCGCCGGCCTCCGCGTCCTTGGATTTCTCCGCCTGCGCGGAGCGGCGCGCCTCGAGCTGGGCCTGCTGCTGCGCCTGCGCGTCCTGCAGGGACTGCTCGGCGGCCTGGATGTCCTCCTGGAGCTGCGTCTGCGCGGGCGAGTGCGCCACGGCCGCCACGGCGGCGACGGGCACGGCCACCAGGGCCAGCGCCGTCGCCCCGGCCGCCAGGCGCCCGCCGGGGCCGAAGGCGCCGCCGAACGCGCGCCGGGCCGCGTCGCCCCAGCCGCCGAACGCCCCGCGGAAGCCCTTCTGGAGGATGGGCTCCTCGAAGTACCGGCTGGAGAGGTCGGCGATGCCGGCGGTCAGCAGCAGCACGGCGCCGGCCGCCACGGGCTCGGCCCAGGACGGGGCGTCCACCGGCACCACGATCCGCATGATCACCAGCAGCGGCCAGTGCCACAGGTACGCCGCGTAGGACCGACGGCCCCACCAGCGCAGGAACGGGTTCCCGAGCGCACGGGAGAGGGAGTCGCGTCGGTCGCCCTGGGCCACGTGCCACACGATGAACGCGACGACGGCGGCCAGCCCCACGAGCACGCCGCGGTAGGTGGCGTCCTGGGTGCCGTCCACGAGCGCGAAGCCGGTGAACAGCACGACGACGGCCAGCCACGCCGCGGCGGTGCGCGCGGGGCCGGTGCGGAGCTCGGGGCCGCCGTGCTCGGGGCGCGGGACGTGGGCCAGGCCCATGGACACGCACGCGCCGAGCAGCAGGCCGAAGGCGTGGGTGTCCGTGCCGAAGTACAGACGGGTCTGGTCCGCCCCGCCGAGGGAGCCGAGCACCATGCCCGCCGCGGAGGCCAGCGCCACCACCAGCACCACGAGGATCCGGCGGCGGTCCGCCACACGCCCGGAGGCGTAGGTGTCCCGCTTCGGACGCACGGCCAGGCACAGCCCGCCGATGATCAGCGGCCAGAGCACGTAGAACTGCTCCTCGATGGCCAGGGACCACAGGTGCTCGAACAGGGGCGGGGACGCGCGGTCGAAGTAGTCGCCGCCGTCGAAGATCATCAGCCAGTTGCTGGTGTAGGTCAGGGCGCCCAGCCACTGCCGCCCCAGCCCCGTGGGGAACTCCGCCACGGCCAGCCAGGCCAGGGCGGTGCAGGCCACGAGCGCCACCACCATGGCGGGCACCAGGCGGCGGATGCGGCGCATCCAGAAGGACGGCAGCCGCAGCCCCTTGCCGGCGTCCACGCCGCGGACCAGGCCGGTGGTGATCAGGAAGCCGGAGAGCACGAAGAACATGTCCACGCCCACGAACCCGCCCGGCAGGGCGTCGGGCCAGGCGTGGAAGACCAGCACGGCGAGCACGGCGATGCCGCGCAGCCCGTCGAGGGCCGTGATGCGACCGGGGCCGCGGCTGACGCGGAGCCCCGTGCGCGGGGCCGGCCCGTCCGCGAGCGCGGCCTGCGCATGGCGGGGGGCGGGGCGGGCGGCGTGGTGGTCCGAGGTGCTCACGGTCATCGATCATCCCATCCGCACACCCGGCGGCGCCAAGCCACCGAGATCACGATTCCGTCCCGGCCCCCGCGCGCGCCGTCCCGGCCTCCGCGCAGGCCGGGATCAGAAGAGGCCGGTGACGACGCCGTCGGCGGAGACGTCCATGCGGTCCGCCGCCGGGGAGGCGGGCAGGCCGGGCATGGTCATCACCGCGCCCGTGAGGACGACGACGAACCCCGCGCCCGTCTTCGCGGACAGCTCGCGGACGTGGACGGTGAACCCCTCGGGGGCGTTCAGCAGGGCGGGGTCGTCGGAGAACGAGTACTGGGTCTTGGCCAGGCAGACGGGCAGGCGGTCGAGGCCGCGGTCCGCGAGGTCGCGCAGCTGACGGCGGGCCACGGCGGAGTACTCGACGCCGGTGCCGCGGTAGATCCGCCGCACCACGGCCTCGATCCGCTGGGCGACGTCCATCTCCTCGGTCCACAGCCGGGTGAGCTCGGCCTGGGGCGCGCCGGGGGCGGGCAGCGCCTCGCCGAGGGTGCGGGCCAGCTCCAGGGCGCCCTCGCCCCCGCCGCCGTGCACGTCCGCGACGGCCACGGCCACGCCGCGTTCGGCGCCCCAGGCGCGCAGGGCGTCCAGCTCGGCGTCGGCGTCCTGGGCGAAGCGGTTCACGGCCACGACGACGGGGGCCCCGTAGGACTGCATGTTCTCGACGTGGCGGGTCAGGTTCGCGGTGCCGGCGCGGAGGGCGGCCACGTGCTCGGCCTCCACCTCGGCCGCGGGGCGCCCGGCGCGCTCGGCCGCGGCGGCGACGCCGGCCTTCACGTCCGTCAGGGAGATCCCGGCCTGCAGCTTGAGGGCGCGCACGGTCGCCACCACCACGACGGCGGCGGGCGGGAAGCCGCCGGCCACGGAGGTGAGGTCCATGAACTTCTGCCCGCCCAGGTCCGCGCCGAACCCGGCCTCGGTGACCACGATCTCCCCGAGCCGACGGGCGGTGCGGGTGGCGATCACGGAGTTGGCCCCGTGGGCGATGTTCGCGAACGGACCGCCGTGCACGAGCGCGGGGGTGCCGCCGAGGGTCTGCACGAGGTTGGGGCGCATCGCGTCCTTGAGGAGCACGGCCATCGCGCCCTGCGCCCCGTGGGGCCCGATCTGGGAGGCGGTGACGGGCTCGCCGTCGAAGGTCTGGCCCACCGTGATCCGGCCGAGGCGGGCCTTGAGGTCGGCGAGGTCCGCGGCGAGGCAGAACACGGCCATGGTCTCCGTGGCCACGGTGATCTCGAACCCGCCCTCGCGCGGCACGCCCTGGGCGCGCCCGCCCAGGCCGGTGACGACCTGGCGCAGGGCGCGGTCGTTCATGTCCAGGGCCCGCTTGATACTCACGGTCCGCGGATCGATGCCCAGGACGTTGCCCTGCTGGATGTGGTTGTCCACGAGCGCGCAGAGCAGGTTGTGGGCGGAGGTGACGGCGTGGAAGTCGCCCGTGAAGTGCAGGTTGATGTCCTCCATGGGCACCACCTGCGCGTGACCGCCGCCGGTGGCGCCGCCCTTGATGCCGAACACCGGGCCCAGGGAGGGTTCGCGGAGGGCGACGACGGCGCGCGCCCCCGCCACGGCGGCCGGGGCGTCCTCCTGCCCGGCCAGCAGGTTCAGCCCGTCCGCGAGGCCGACGGTGACGGTGGTCTTGCCCTCGCCGGCCGGCGTCGGGGAGATGCCGGTGACCAGGACGACGCGCCCGTCCTCCGGGGCGGTGAGCGCGTGCACGTCCACCTTGGCCATGTGCCGGCCGTAGGGGATCACCAGCTCCTCGTCGATCCCCGCCTCGGCGGCGATCCGGGCGATGGGGCGGATCGGGTGGGCGGCGGCGATCTGGGCGTCGGTGAGAGGGGCCTCGGTCATGGCCCCATCCTGGCACCGCCCGGCCGCGGCGCGGGACGCCGTGGGCCGGGGACGGGGAGCGGTGCCGGGTCCGGCGTCAGGGTCGACGCGCCGCGGCGACGAGCCCGCCGCCGAGCGTGGCGCCGCCGCAGCGCCTGGAGGCGGCCGGGCACGGGTACTTCGCCTTCGGCATGGAGCAGCCCGAGCTGTTCCAGGCCTTCTCGCGCAAGGACCCGATCGAGCCGGAGGGGCCGCAGCCACGACCCGAAGGGCCCTTCGACCTCCTGCGCTCGCTCGTGGCCGACGCGCGGCCGGATGCCACCGAAGACCAGGTCTTCACCCTCGCCGTGGGACTCTGGGCGTCCGTGCACGGCATCACCACGCTGTGCGCCGGGGGCATCCTCCGGCAGCTTCCCGCCGCTCGGAAGCGGAACCTCATGGAGCAGGCCATCGCCGCCCAGGTCTCCGGCCTGCTCTCGCCGTCGGCACCGCGGCGACATCTCCGCCGGCCTGCACGGCGGCGATGTCGCGGAGGCGCGGTCACCTCAGTCCCGGGCTCCGCCTCCCGACGACGCCCCGGCGGCCTCCGGTTGCTCCGCCCACCAGCGGCGGAGCTCGGCCTCGGCGGCGGCCTGCTCGTGCGGCCCCTCGTCGAGGCGCCACTCGAGCAGGTGCGCGTAGGCGCGGCCCACCACCGGGCCGGGGCGGATGCCCAGCAGCGCCATGATCTGCTGGCCGTCCAGGTCGGGGCGGACGGCGGCGAGCTCCTCGGCGGCGGAGATCTCCTCGATGCGCCGCTCGAGGTCGTCGTAGGCGTGGGCGAGGCGCTCGGCCTTGCGGCGGTTGCGGGTGGTCACGTCCGAGCGGGTCAGCGCGTGGAGGCGGGGCAGGAGATCCCCGGCGTCGTGCACGTACCGGCGCACGGCGGAGTCCGTCCAGCCGGCCTCCCCGTACCCGTAGAAGCGCATGTGCAGCTCCACGAGGCGGGCCACGGCCTTGATCGTGTCGTTGTCGAAGCGCAGGGCCTTCAGCCGCCTCCGCACCAGCTTGGCGCCCACGTTCTCGTGGTGCCGGAAGCTCACCGCGCCGGAGGGCTCGAAGCGGCGCGTGGCCGGCTTGCCGACGTCGTGCAGCAGCGCCGCCAGGCGCAGCACCACGTCCGGGCGCTCCGGGGAGTACCGCTCCTCCTCCCCCATGGCCTGCTCCAGGACCTGCAGGGAGTGGGCGTAGACGTCCTTGTGGCGGTGGTGCTCGTCGGTCTCCAGCTGGAGGGCGGGCAGCTCGGGCAGGACGATCTGCGCCAGCCCGGTGCGGACCAGCAGGTCGAGGCCGGCGCGGGGGCGGTCCCCGCGGACCAGCTTGACCAGTTCGTCGCGGACGCGCTCGGCGGAGATGATCCCGATGCGCTCGGCCATGTCCGTCATGGCGGCCTCGACCTCGTCCGCGACGCCGAAGCCCAGCTGGGAGGCGAACCGGGCGGCGCGCATCATGCGCAGCGGGTCGTCGGAGAAGGAGTCCTCGGGGGCGCCGGGGGTGCGCAGCACGCCGGCCGCGAGGTCCCGCACGCCTCCGTGGGGGTCCACGAGCTCCATGGCGGGCAGGCGCAGGGCCATGGCGTTGACGGTGAAGTCCCGGCGCAGGAGGTCGTCCTCGAGGCTGTCCCCGAACGCGACCTGCGGCTTGCGGGACGTCGGGTCGTACTGCTCGGCCCGGTAGGTGGTGACCTCCAGCTGCCAGCCGCCCTTCTGGAAGCCGATGGTGCCGAAGCGCCGGCCCACGTCCCAGGCGGCCTCGGCCCAGCCCGCGCCGATCCGCTCCGTGGCGTCCGGGTCCGCGTCCGTGGTGAAGTCCAGGTCCACCACGGGCCGGCCCAGCAGCAGGTCCCGCACGGGCCCGCCCACCAGGGACAGCTCGTGCCCCGCCGCCTCGAACCGGCGGCCCAGCTCCACGACGACGGCGGGCAGGGCGGCGTCCGCAGGGAAGCCGGCGGGGAGGGGGCGGGTGTCGGTGCGGGGTTCCATGATGCACACCAGGGTGCCAGATCGGGCCCCGGACCCGGGCGGGCGGACGCCGGTTAGAGTGGAGGTCATGTCCAGCCCCGATCCGACCGCGCACCGGGGCGCCCCCCTGCCGTCGGCGCTGGGCGCCTGGCGGCGTCGCCCGCCGCAGCCGCCGCGCCCCCTCGCGCCCGGGACGCCGGCCGCGCGGCCGCAGTCCGGCGCGGGCCTGCCCACCGTGGAGGAGGTCTCCGCGGGCGGCATCGTGATCCGCGAGCACGCCGGGGACCTCGAGGTCGCCGTGATCGCCCGGTACAACCGGGGCGGCCGCCTGGAGTGGTGCCTGCCGAAGGGCCACCCGGAGGGCGCGGAGGACCACCGGCAGGCCGCCGTGCGCGAGGTGGAGGAGGAGACCGGCATCGCCGGGTGCATCCTCGAGCCGCTGGGCTCCATCGACTACTGGTTCACCGTGTCCCGGCACCGCGTCCACAAGACCGTGCACCACTTCCTGCTGCGCGCCACGGGCGGGGAGCTGACCACGGAGAACGACCCGGACCACGAGGCCGTGGACGTCGCCTGGGTGTCCATCGACGACGTCGCCCGCCGCCTCTCCTTCGCCAACGAGCGCCGCATCGTGGACCTGGCCCGCCAGGTCATCCCCCAGCACTTCCCGACGGGCCGCCCGCCGGGACGCCCCTGACCCTCCCGCACGTCCCGATCCCCCTCGACCCGCGCCCGGCGCGGGTCGAGGGGGATCGGGACGTGCGGGAGGG
>NZ_JAKRNH010000107.1:0-8215 GCF_022346985.1 Micrococcus sp. ACRRV | reverse complement strand
GTCGGGCGGGGTGGGGATGGGACGGGGTGGCGCGGGACGGAGGTGCTCAGGTGCGTCCGGCGAGGATCCATAGGACCAGGGCGGGGGAGTCCGGGTCCGGGTTCTGCCAGGAGTGGGGCTCCTGGCCGCTGAAGGTGGCGGTGTCCCCGGCGGCCAGGGCGTGGGCGCCGTCCACGGTGCGCAGCGTCAGCCGGCCCGAGACCACGTGCACGGACTCGACCTCGCAGTCCACCGTGTACAGCTCGTCCTCACCGGTGCCGCCGGGGGCGATCTCCGCGCGGATCACCTGCAGGGGCCGCAGCCCGGGCGGGGAGAGCAGGCTCTCGGTGATCCCCTCGCCGCCGAGGCTGATCGCGGGCGCCTCGCCGCCGCGCACCACGGTCACCTCGGGGGCGTCCAGCACGTGGCCCGGGCTGGTGCCCAGCGCCTGGCACACGGCCACGAGGGAGGCCACCGAGGGGCTGGTGAGGTCCCGCTCGACGCGCGAGAGGAACCCCTTGGACAGGCCCGTCACCTGGGCGAGGTCGGCCAGGGAGATGCGCGCCTGCTCGCGCAGGGCGCGGAGGCGGCGGCCCACCTGCGGGGTGGTCGGCGTGGGGTGCAGCGGCAGGGACTTCATGGGTCTCGGGGGTGCTCGGGGTCGGGATGTGACGATGTCAGGGCCAGGTGTTGCTCATCGTGAAACCGATGTTTACCGTATGCGCGCTGGGCCGTCTGGGCAATGGGCGCGCCGCATCCCGAGTCCGAAACCGGATCGTCGCCGAAGCGTGTCCGTCCCGTGCTGGGCGGGCTCGGAGGGCGCCCCTAGCGTGTGAGGGGCACCACATGGTGCGCCGTTCGAGAACGGAGTCCCGTCATGGCCCGCACCCGTCCCTGCACCCGCAGCGCCGCCCGCGACCGGCAGGCCGTCCTGTCCCAGCGCACCACCCGCTTCGCCGCCGCTGTCCTAGCATCCACGGGGCCACTGCCCGTTGCGGCCCCCTCCACGAGCGGCAAGCCCGTCCATCGGACGACCGAGCGTCCGGCACCTCGGCGGATCACCACGAAGTGACGCGCTGATCCCGCATGCGCCACGGGGCGGCCACCGGAGGACCGGTGGCCGCCCCGTCGCACGTCCGAGGAGGTCTCGCCCCGCGGGGGGCGAGGTCAGCCGCGGGCGAGCATGGCCTGCCGCTCGGGGTGCTCGTCGAACCACTGGGCCACGTACCAGCACATCGGCACCACGTGCGTGCCGCCGGCCGCCCCGCCGCACTCGGCGATGTCCTGCACCGCCCCGGCGGTCAGCGTGGGCGCGTGGCCCTGGCCGCGGAACGTCGGCAGGGTGAAGGCCCGCGTCAGGGACACGGCGGTGCCGTTGTCGCGGTAGTCCAGCACGGCCAGCAGGGTGGCGCGGCCGTCCTGCCCATTCGGTGACCGCCTGGGGCGGCCGGCCCGCTCCGGCCACGAGCCAGACACGGGATGGTCTCGCTTCCGTCACAGCTGTTGCGTGGGCGGGGCATCGGGCTCCACACTCGCAGTATCCGGCCGGGAGGGCCGGACTCACCCGTGGCCGCTCGGCCGCACCGCACCGAAGGAGCCCGTCGTGGACCATGTCGCCTCACACCCCCGCATCCGCCCCGCCTCCATGCGCCTGATCACCGCGGCAGGGACCGTCGGCCTCGCCGCCGCCGTGCTGGCCGCCCCTGCCTCCGCCACCCCGCACCTCGGCGAGCAGGCGGTCTGGGGCTGCGTCTATGACACCGCCGGTGTGTACACCTTCACGGACCAGGAGACGGGCGCGACCGCCTCCTCGGCGTCCGTCCCGTTCGTGCTCCAGGACGCCGCGGCCGACCCGGAGGCCCACACGGCCGAGGATGTCACTGTGGCGGTCCGACCCGCCGGCTCCGACGCCGCCGACGCCGTGCAGATCCCCTTCGCGGGAGGCGATCCGGTCGGTGCGTTCGAGACGCGCGACATCGTGGCGGCCCTCGGTCCGGACGTGAGGCAGGCGGCCGTCGAGGTGCGCGTGGACGGCGTGACCGAGGCCGCCACCGTCCTGGAAGTGGAGACCGGCGCCAATGCCGCCGACCAGGCCTGCTTCGCCTACGAGTACGGCACCGAGGTCATGGGCCCCCAGGTCGAGCGCATCGACGTGCCGTTGCACCAGCCGGCGGACGAGGGCCGTCCGGCGGACGGCTCCTTTGCGTTCGGCGTCTCCTCCACCCCGGCTGCGGTCGAGGTCACCGTCGAGGGCGAGACGCACTCCCTGCCCGTCGCCGGGGTCTGGCAGGATGGCTCGTTCT
Source organism: Micrococcus sp. ACRRV (assembly GCF_022346985.1). Lineage (NCBI taxonomy): Bacteria > Bacillati > Actinomycetota > Actinomycetes > Micrococcales > Micrococcaceae > Micrococcus > Micrococcus sp. ACRRV. The sequence continues at coordinate 5,933 of NZ_JAKRNH010000107.1, read as the reverse complement.
TCGGCGTGTCCGAGCCGGTGGCGGCACTCAAGGAGGTCGACGGAGGCTACGGCTACAAGGAATGGATGTCGGAGGCCCTGGCCCGGTTCGACGGGACGGACTACGCCCTGGTGTACGGCGAGGACGCCGACGGCGTGACCCGCTCCCGCCTCGCGCTCCTGCATCCATACGTGGACCGCGCGGTCGAGGACGCCGCGGCCCCGGCCGAGGGTGGGCACACGGTCCCGTCCAAGGTCCAGACGGGCGACGAGGCGGCATGGTGGTTGGCCGGCGTCGCCGCTCTGGGGGCGGGCGCGCTGGTGGCGGCCCGGCGTCGTCTGGGGCTGGCCGCGTGACGCGGTGATCCTCCGCAGGTGACAGGCGCTCAACGGCTCTGATGCCGTGATTCCGGGCGGGTCTCTTCGTGGGACCCGCCCGAAGTCCTCTCCAGGCCACCGGGGCGTTCGGGTGGGACCCTACGGCCGCCGCCGCCCCACATCTTGTGTCCGCGACACCCCCGGACACGCCGTCTTCCGGTGTGGCCGGATCGACTCTCCGGGTGTGGACGGGGTCCTCCACAGCCTCGGCCGGCTGTGGACAGCGACACCCCGACCACGCGTCTCCCGCATGGTTACGCCGTTGTGATTCGCCCCCTCCTGTGGAGCGTGGTGTGGACGGGATGTCAACTCGAAGCACACGGGTGTAACTACTACATGTAGTGCTCAGTGCACCCCGTGGCACCCAGATGTAGTATCGATTCAGCGCACCGAGGCCCCTCGCCGGATCGCCGGCAGAGGGGCCCGTCGCACCAGACTTCCCACGGCCTCCGGGCCGAGACAGCACTCACCACACCGAGGAAGAAGGACGAGCCGCCATGACCGTCACCGTCTACACCAAGCCGGCCTGCGTCCAGTGCAACGCCACCTACCGTGCACTGGACAAGAAGGGCATCGCCTACGAGACCGTGGACATGTCCCAGGACCCGGAGGCCCTGGACCGCGTGCGCGCCCTGGGCTTCATGCAGGCCCCGGTGGTCATCACGGACACCGACTCCTGGTCCGGCTTCCGTCCGGACAAGATCGCCGAGTTGGCCGAGTCCGCGGCCACCCAGGTGGCCTGACGCCGCGATGACCACGGCCACCGCCAGCCCGAACCACATGCGGGACGCGGAGGCGCAGGGGCTCGTCCCCACGGACGCGCGGCTCATCTACTTCTCCTCCGCCTCCGGCTACACCCACCGTTTCGTCGAGAAGCTCGGCCTGCCCCTCGGACAGGCCGCCCGCCTTCCCCTCCTCACGCGGGAGCCGACCCTCGGCGCCACCGCCCCCTACGTGCTGCTGACCCCCACCTACGGCGGGGGCGGGGACACCGGGGGGGAGGTGCCCAAGCAGGTCATCAAGTTCCTCAACGTCCCGGGCAACCGGGCGCTGATCCGGGGCGTCATCGCCTCCGGCAACACCAATTTCTCCGGGGCCTACGCCGCGGCGGGGTACATCATCTCCCGCAAGTGCCAGGTCCCCCTGATGTACAAGTTCGAGCTCATGGGCACCCCCGAGGACGTCGTCGCCGTCCGGGAGGGCCTCGAGCGCCTGGAAGAAGGACAGCACGCATGACCGTCACCGAGGCCGACCTCATCCAGCAGGCCAAGCACATGCCCGAGGCCTGGCAGGACCTGGGCTACCACGAGCTCAACGCCATGCTGAACCTCTACGGGTCGGATGGGAAGATCCAGTTCGAGGCGGACCACGCCGCCGCCCGCCAGTACTTCTTGCAGCACGTCAACACCAACACGGTGTTCTTCCACGACCTCGAGGAGAAGCTCGAGTACCTGCAGGAGAAGCACTACTACGAGCCGGAGACGTTCGCGCAGTACGCCCCGGAGTTCGTCAAGGCGACGTTCGACCGCGCGTACAAGGCGAAGTTCCGCTTCCCCACCTTCCTCGGCGCGTTCAAGTTCTACACGTCCTACGCGCTCAAGACCTTCGACGGCAAGCGCTATCTGGAGCGCTACGAGGACCGCGTCGCCGTCGTGGCCCTCCACCTGGCCGCGGGCGACGAGGCCCTCGCCACCCACCTCGTGGACGAGATGATCTCCGGCCGCTTCCAGCCGGCCACCCCCACGTTCCTCAACGCCGGCAAGGCCCAGCGCGGCGAGCTCGTCTCCTGCTTCCTGCTGCGCATCGAGGACAACATGGAGTCGATCGCCCGCGGCATCAACTCCGCCCTCCAGCTGTCCAAGCGCGGCGGCGGCGTCGCCCTGTCCCTGACGAACGTGCGCGAGCAGGGCGCCCCCATCAAGCACATCCAGAACCAGTCCTCGGGCGTGCTCCCGGTGATGAAGCTGCTGGAGGACTCGTTCTCCTACGCGAACCAGCTGGGGGCCCGCCAGGGCGCCGGCGCCGTCTATCTGCACGCGCACCACCCGGACATCCACTGGTTCCTGGACACCAAGCGCGAGAACGCGGACGAGAAGATCCGCATCAAGACGCTCTCCCTCGGCGTCGTGATCCCGGACATCACGTTCGAGCTGGCCAAGCGCAACGAGGACATGTACCTCTTCTCCCCGTACGACGTCGAGCGCGTGTACGGCAAGGCCTTCTCCGAGATCTCCGTGACGGAGAAGTACTACGAGATGGTGGACGACGCGCGGATCAAGAAGACCAAGATCAACGCGCGTGAGTTCTTCCAGACCCTGGCCGAGATCCAGTTCGAGTCCGGCTACCCGTACATCGTGTTCGAGGACACCGTGAACCGCGCCAACCCCATCAAGGGCCGGATCACCATGTCCAACCTGTGCTCCGAGATCCTGCAGGTCTCCGAGGCCTCCGAGTACAACGAGGACCTGAGCTACGCCCACGTGGGCCAGGACATCTCCTGCAACCTCGGCTCCATGAACATCGCGAAGACCATGGACTCCCCGGACTTCGGGCGCTCCGTGGAGACCGCGATCCGCGCGCTGACCGCGGTGTCCGTGATGAGCGACATCCAGTCCGTGCCGTCCATCGCCAAGGGCAACTCCGCCTCCCACGCGATCGGCCTGGGCCAGATGAACCTGCACGGCTACCTGGCCCGCGAGCACGTGCACTACGGCTCCGAGGAGGGAGTGGACTTCACGAACATCTACTTCTACACGGTGCTCTTCCACGCGCTGCGGGCCTCGAACCTGATCGCGCAGGAGACCGGCCAGAAGTTCGGCGGCTTCGAGGACTCGACGTACGCCTCCGGCGAGTTCTTCGCGAAGTACACCGAGCAGGAGTGGACGCCGGCCACCGCCCGCGTCGCCGAGCTGTTCGAGACCGCCGGCATCGACATCCCCACCCAGGACGACTGGCGCGAGCTCCAGGCGAAGGTCATGGAGCACGGTCTGTTCAACCGCAACCTGCAGGCGGTCCCGCCGACGGGCTCGATCTCCTACATCAACAACTCGACCTCGTCGATCCACCCGGTGGCCTCGAAGATCGAGATCCGCAAGGAGGGCAAGCTCGGCCGCGTGTACTACCCGGCGCCGTACCTCACCAACGAGAACCTCGAGTACTACGAGGACGCGTACGAGATCGGCTACGAGAAGATCATCGACACGTACGCCGCGGCCACGCAGCACGTGGACCAGGGCCTGTCCCTGACCCTGTTCTTCAAGGACACGGCCACCACGCGAGACCTCAACCGTGCGCAGATCTACGCGTGGACGAAGGGCATCAAGACGATCTACTACATCCGCCTGCGCCAGCTCGCCCTCGAGGGCACCGAGGTCGAGGGCTGCGTGAGCTGCATGCTCTGAGCCTCGGCTCGCCCCACGACGACGGCGACGCACCCCGTGCAGAGGGTGCGTCGCCGTCGTTCGTCCGGAGCCCGGCCGGGTGAGTGGTCACCTCCGCCAGTACGCCGAGCCGTCCAGCTCCCGGTCCACGAGGCCGAGGTCGTAGGCGTGGCGGCGGAAGAAGGCCACGTCCACGACGAAGAGGGCCAGACGGTCGTTGAGGGTCGCCTCCCGGACGCGCTCGCCGGGGGAGAGGACGCGCTCGACGACGGCGCCCACCGCCGCGTCGACCTCCCCGTGCGGGAGGTCGCCCACGCGGATCCGCCCGCCGTCCAGCACGGCCAGCGGGCCGAGGGCCCGATCGAGGGCGGCGACCGCGTCCGCAAGGAAGGCCTCCTGCAGGACCGGGGTGTCGTCGTCGTCCGCGCGGGTGAGGCCGACGGACTCGGCGGCCTTCAGCGCGCCGCGGTCGGAGGCGGCGACCTCTGAGCCGGTCAGCAGTGCGCCGAGGGCGCGCCGGATGCGCGGATTGCGGAGCAGCGCCACGAAGGACCGGGTGGGGCGGAGGGAGTCGTGCATGGTCGTCACCCTAGGCGCAGGACGAAGATCACGTGCCGACCACGCCGGGGCGCGAGTGCCGAAGGAGGTGCGCTGGCCTAGACTGGCCCGCGACTTCATGCCCCGCGCGCGCCGCCGTCGCGCCCCGAGATCCGCATGATTCCACCGATGTCTTCCAGAAGGATGTGCCTGCCATGACTGAGCCGCACCACGGACCCTCCGTCCACGATCACCTCGTCGAGGCCATCAACTGGAACCGCATCCAGGACGAGAAGGACAACGAGGTCTGGCAGCGCCTCGTCAACAACTTCTGGCTGCCCGAGAAGGTGCCGCTGTCCAACGACGTCCAGTCCTGGAACCAGCTCACCGACGACGAGCGCCTGCTCTCCATGCGCGTGTTCACCGGCCTGACCCTGCTGGACACGATCCAGGGCACCGTCGGCGCCGTCTCCCTGATCCCGGACGCGATCACCCCACACGAGGAGGCCGTCTACACGAACATCGCGTTCATGGAGTCCGTGCACGCAAAGTCCTACTCCTCGATCTTCTCCACGCTGGCCTCCACCAAGGAGATCGACGAGGCCTTCCGCTGGTCCCGCGAGAACCCGAACCTGCAGCGCAAGGCCCAGCTGATCCTGGAGCGCTACGACGGCGAGGACCCGTACAAGAAGAAGATCGCCTCCACGCTGCTGGAGTCCTTCCTCTTCTACTCCGGCTTCTACTGGCCGATGTACCTCTCCTCCCACGCGCGCCTCACCAACACGGCGGACCTGATCCGCCTGATCATCCGCGACGAGGCCGTGCACGGCTACTACATCGGCTACAAGTACCAGCGGAACATCGAGACCCTGCCCGAGGAGCGCCGCGAGGAGCTCAAGGCGTTCACCTTCGAGCTCATGTTCGAGCTGTACGAGAACGAGGTCGAGTACACCCACTCCCTGTACGACGCCGTCGGCCTGGCCGAGGACGTGAAGAAGTTCCTGCACTACAACGCGAACAAGGCGCTGATGAACCTGGGCTACGAGCCGATGTTCCCGGCCGAGACCACGGACGTGAACCCGGCGATCCTCTCCGCCCTCTCCCCGAACTCGGACGAGAACCACGACTTCTTCTCCGGCTCCGGCTCCTCGTACGTGATCGGCAAGGCCGAGGCCACCGAGGACGAGGACTGGGACTTCTGATCCCGTCCGCCTGATCCCCGTCCCGACGCCGGCCGGTCGCCTCCCCGCGGAGGCGCCCGGCCGTCGTCGTCCCGCGAGGGGCATCACTCGTCGGCCCCGGGCCCCGCAGTATGACGCTGCGCGTCACCGCCCTGCCCGATGGAGCGCACACGCTGCGATACGCTTGGGCCCAGCTTCAGGAGAAGCGGCTGTGGACCCCGCCTCGGCGGGTCCACGTGGTCCCATGACGAGCCGCTCGCCAACCCCATGTTCACGGGTGGCAACGGACCGAGAAGCGGCCCGCCTCCGCTGCGTGCAGACCCCCCGAGGGGAGCCCGCGGTGACTGGGGGACGGGCAAGAGCAGCGTTCGAAAGGATCCCGGCCTCCGGCTCGGGGCGTCTCTCGCCCCCGCCCGCCGTGCTGTGCCCCGCGGGGAATCACCCACCGCACGGCGGGTGCGGAACGGTGCGGGGTGGGC
>NZ_JAKRNH010000106.1:0-8426 GCF_022346985.1 Micrococcus sp. ACRRV | reverse complement strand
GCGGTGGGGGCGTCCACCTCGACCTCGACGACGTCGCCGGGCTGGGCCACGGAGGAGCCGGCGGGGGTGCCGGTGAGGATGACGTCGCCCTCCTCCAGCGTCATCAGCTGGGAGAGGTCGGCCACGAGCTGGCCGAACGGGAAGACGAGGCCCTCGGTGGTGTCGTCCTGGACGAGCGCGCCGTTGACCCAGGTGCGCACGCGCAGGGCGGCCGGGTCGAGGTTCGCGGCGGCGATGACGGCGGGGCCCAGCGGGGTGTAGCCGTCGCCGGACTTGTTCTTGACGTTGGAGCCCTTGTCCGCGTGGCGCAGGTCGTAGAGGCCCCAGTCGTTGGCGGCGGTGATACCGGAGACGTACGACCAGCCCTCCTCGGGGCGGACGCGGCGGGCGGTGCGGCCGATGATCAGGGCGATCTCGCCCTCGTAGGCGAGCAGCTCGGTGCCCGCAGGGCGCTCGACGGCGTCGCCCGAGCGGGCGATCGAGGTGCCGGCCTTGATGAAGTACCCGGGGAACTGGGGGGAGCGCCCGCGCTGGGCGATGCGCGAGGGGTAGTTCAGGTGAAGGGCGAGGACCTTGCCCGGGCGGTTCTGCCGGGCCGTGAAGTCGTGCTCGGTCACCGAGGGCGTCGCGGGGAATGTGTTCTGCGTCATAGTCCCGGATCATATACGATCCGCGACGGCCGGGGAAGGGGGTCTGCGGCGTCCACCGCTCCGCCCTCGGCGGACGCCGCGGGTCGCCGGGTCCGCGCTCGCGGGGGCGGCGCTCGAGGCCTCGGCGGTGGGGGAGGCGCTCGACGGCCCGGTCGTGCTCGGCGCGGCGGAGGTCGAGGGGGCCGGGGTCGCCGTCGGGGACGCGGAGGTCGGCGTGGGGGAGGCGGAGCTCTCGGGGACCGTCGTCGGCGTGGGGGTGGGCGTGGCGGTCGGGGACGGCGTGGACTCCGGCGTCGGTGTGGCCCGGGGCGTCGAGGCGGCCCCGCCCTTGACGGGGTCGCCCAGGGAGAGCGCGGGCAGGCCCAGCACCTCGTCCAGCGGGCGCCCCCCGACCTCCAGGCGCACGTCCGGCACCGGGGACTGCGCCCGGGCGGTCTCCTGCAGCTGCGCGCGGATCCGCTGCGCCGCGCACTCGTCCTCGGCCGTCACCGTGCCGTCGAACGTGAACACCTCCGTTGACCCGTCCCGGTGGTGGCCGGTGGGGTGCAGCGTGTCCGCCGTGGCCTTCACTGCGTTCTGCAGGGCCGGGTCGCCATGCTCGCCCTGGAGGTCGGAGAACAGGAAGTCCAGCGCCGCGTCCCCGTGGTCCACGCCCGACGACGGCGCCGTGGTCACCGGCACCAGCAGGTCGTCGCAGCCGTAGGGCCGGCCCTCGAAGGAGGACGCCGCGTCCGCCCGGGGCACCGTGAGGTGCACGGTGAGCTCCTTCGGCTCGTCGAGGCCCTGGCCGGTGAGCGCGCCGCAGCCGGAGGTGAGCGCCGCCGACGTCGCCAGGACGGCCGCCAGACGGACGCGGGGGGTCGGACGGATGCGCATGGGGGCCTCTCGGGGCGGGCGGCGCGGACGGCGCCGGACGGGCGGATGCTGGGCCCAGCCTACGGGGGCGCCCCGGATAGCATGGAGCCATGCCCGTGAGAAACCGCCGTGCCGCCGCTCTGCCCGCCAAGCTCAGCCGCTCCTGGCTGCTCGTCAACGCGGCCCGTCCGGAGGACTTCGCCCCCGGCCTGGCCTCCGAGGCGGACTCCGTGATCTTCGACCTCGAGGCCGCCGTCCCCGAGGAGCACAAGGACGCGGCGCGGCAGAACGTGATCGAGGCGCTCTCCGGCGGCATGACCGCCTGGGTGCGGATCTCCGCGACCACCTCCGAGCACTGGGCCCGCGACCTCGAGGCCCTCGAGGGTCTCTCCGGCGTGCGCGGCGTCGTCCTGGCGGAGACCGAGGAGCCGGAGCAGGTCACCTTCACCGCGATGCGCCTGCGCGCCGGCACCCCCGTGATCGCGCTCCTCGAGTCCGCGCTGGGCATCGAGAACGCCACGGCCGTCGCCAAGGCGCCGGGCACCTTCCGCCTCGCGTTCGGCGTCAACGACTTCCGCAAGGACGTCGGCGTCGGCGAGGACCCCCTCGCCATGGCCTACGCCCGCTCCCGCATGGTGATCGCCTCCCGCGTGGGCCGCCTGCCCGGCGCCGTGGACGGACCCCCCGGGGCCGGCGACGACGAGGCCGCCGTGGCCGCGTCCAGCGAGGTCACGCACTCCATGGGCATGACGGGCCGCCTCTGCCTCAACCGCGGGCAGGTGGAGTGGGTGAACCGGGCGCTGTCCCCGTCCGAGGACGAGCTCACGTGGGCGCACGACCTGCTGGACAAGCACGCCGCGGGCGCCGCCGTGGGCGACGGCTCCTACCTGCCGCGCCTGCGGCGCGCGGAGAAGATCGCGGACCTCGCGGACTCCTACGGCCTCTGGAACGCCTGATCCCGCAACGCGTCGGGCGGCCGCGTCCGACGTGGGATGATGGAGGGCATCCCCTGACAGCATCGGCCGGCCGCCTCGGCATGCCCGGCCCGCGACCTGAATGAAGAGGCCACCATGAGCGACGATCGCGCGCAGTCCTTCTCCGCCTCCACCGGTGCCGCCGCCGACGACGGCGCCCGCGGCACCGGCACCACCCGCGTCAAGCGCGGCCTGGCCGACATGCTCAAGGGCGGCGTGATCATGGACGTCGTCACCCCCGAGCAGGCCCGCATCGCCGAGGACGCCGGCGCCGTGGCCGTCATGGCGCTCGAGCGCGTCCCCGCGGACATCCGCGCCCAGGGCGGCGTCGCCCGCATGTCCGACCCCGACCTGATCGACGGCATCGTCGAGGCCGTGTCCATCCCCGTGATGGCCAAGGCGCGCATCGGCCACTTCGTGGAGGCCCAGGTACTGCAGGCGCTCAAGGTGGACTTCATCGACGAGTCCGAGGTGCTCTCCCCGGCGGACTACGTGAACCACATCGACAAGTGGGACTTCGACGTTCCCTTCGTGTGCGGCGCCACCAACCTCGGCGAGGCCCTGCGCCGCATCACCGAGGGCGCGGCCATGATCCGGTCCAAGGGCGAGGCCGGCACCGGCGACGTCTCCGAGGCCGTGAAGCACATCCGCACCATCCGCAAGGAGATCGCCCAGCTCCAGGGCCTGGCCCAGGATGAGCTGTACGTGGCCGCGAAGGAGCTGCAGGCGCCGTACGAACTGGTGTGCGAGGTCGCCGAGACCGGCGCCCTGCCCGTCGTGATGTTCACCGCCGGCGGCGTGGCCACCCCGGCCGACGCAGCCCTGATGATGCAGATGGGCGCCGACGGCGTGTTCGTGGGCTCCGGCATCTTCAAGTCCGGCAACCCGGCCGAGCGCGCCCGCGCCATCGTCAAGGCCACCGCCCAGTTCGACGACCCGATGGCGGTCGCCGAGGCCTCCCGCGGCCTGGGCGAGGCCATGGTGGGCATCAACGTGGGCGACCTGCCCGCCCCGCACCGCCTGGCCGAGCGCGGCTGGTGAGTCCACAGAAGACCGTCGGCGTGTTCGCCCTCCAGGGCGACGTGCGGGAGCACGTGCACGTGCTCGAGTCCCTCGGCGCGCGTACGCGCCCGGTGCGCCGCCCCGCGGACCTCGAGGGCCTGGACGGCATCGTGCTGCCCGGCGGCGAGTCCTCCGTGATGGACCGCCTCGCCCGGATCATGGGGCTGAAGGACCCGCTCATCGCCGCCCTCCGCGACGGCCTGCCCGCCTACGGCACGTGCGCGGGGCTGATCATGCTGGCCCGCGAGATCCGCAACCCGGCGCCGGATCAGGGCGGTCTCGGCGTGCTGGACGTGGCCGTGCGGCGCAACGCCTTCGGCGCGCAGGTCGACTCGTTTGAGGAGGACCTGGACGTCCCCGCGGTCGCGGCGGAGCCGGTGCACGCCGTGTTCATCCGCGCCCCCGCCGTCGTCCAGGCGGGGGAGGGCGTCGAGGTCCTGGCGAGTGTGCCGGCGTCGCGCCTGTCCCTGCCCGCGGCGGACCCGGGGCTCGACGGCGACGCGCGGTTGCCCGTGGCCGTGCGGCAGGGCCACCTGCTGGCCACGGCCTTCCACCCCGAGGTGACTGGCGACTGGTCCTTCCACCGGGCGTTCCTCGCGGGGCTCTGAGGGGCCGGCCGGCTCCGCGCGCGACGGGCGCGGGGCTCAGGCCTCCGCGAGCACCTCGGAGGTGACGCGGACGTCCTTCTGGGGGTCCAGGCCGAGCTCGTCGGCCACAGCCGTGGCGACGGAGGACAGGGTGAGCACGCCGTCGTGCGCGTTGAGGCCCCCGGCGAAGCCCTCGTCCGCGGCCAGCGCCGCGCGCCATCCGAGGTCGGCGATGCGCTTGATGTAGGGCAGCGTCGCGTTGGTCAGGGCAGCGGTGGAGGTCTGCGGCACGGCGCCGGGCATGTTGGAGACGCAGTAGTAGATCTTGTCCCCCACGAGGTACGTCGGATCCTGGTGGGTGGTGGCCCGCGAGTTCTCGAAGCAGCCGCCCTGGTCGATCGCGATGTCCACCAGCACGGAGCCGGGCCGCATGGACTCCACCATCTCGGCGGTCACCAGCTTCGGGGCCGCGGCGCCGGGGATCAGCACGGAGCCGATCACGAGGTCCGCGTCCGCCACGGTCTCGCCGATGTTCAGGTGGGACGAGGCCAGCGTGCGCATCCGGCCCTGGTGGACGGCGTCCAGCTGCGCGAGCCGCTCGAGGGAGATGTCCAGGACGGTCACGTCCGCGCCCATGCCCGCGGCGATCACGGCCGCCGCCTCGCCGGCCACGCCTCCGCCGATCACGGCCACCCGGGCGCGGCGAGTGCCGGGCACGCCGCCCATCAGCACACCCGAGCCGCCCTGCGGCTGGAGGAGATGGTAGGCGCCCGCGGCGGGGGCCAGGCGGCCGGCCACCTGGCTCATGGGGGCCAGCAGCGGCAGGGCGCGGCCGCGGGTGACCGTCTCGTAGGCGATCGCCGTCGTGCCGGCGTCCAGGATCGCGCGCGTGCACGCAGGGGAGGCGGCCAGGTGCAGGTAGGTGAAGAGGACCTGGCCGCGGCGCAGGCGGCCGTACTCCTCCGGCTGCGGCTCCTTGACCTTGAGGACCAGCTCGGCGCGCTCCCAGAGCTCGTCGACGTCGTCGACCAGCTCGGCGCCGGCGTCGCGGTAGTCCTGGTCCGAGGCGCCGGAGCCGACGCCGGCCCCCGACTGCACGAGGACCTGGTGGCCTGCGCGCACCAGCTCCTGGACCCCGCCCTGCGTCAGGGCCACACGGAACTCGTTGTTCTTCACTTCGGTGGGCACGGCGACCAACATGCGGCGAATCTAGCCGATCCGGCCCGTTCCGGCGAGGGCGCGGGGGCCGCTGCGCGGTCGCCGATGCCGCCGTCACCGCGGTGCCCGTCCCGTCATACTGGTGCGGTGACTCCCGCGCTGATCTCCCTCGTGGCCGTGCTCCTGCTCCTGGTGGGGCTGGTGGGCACCGTGTACCCCGTCCTGCCCGGCTCGCTGCTCAACCTCGTGACGGCTCTCGGGTGGGCCGCGCTGCTGGGTTCCCCCGCGTCCTGGACGTTCGGCCTCATCGCGGCCGGTCTCGCCGTGGCGGGGCTGAGCGCGTCCGCGGTGCTCACCGGTCGGCGGCTGCGGCGTGAACGCGTCACCCGCGGCCCGATCCTGTGGGGGGTGGCCGGCGCCGCCGTCGGGTTCTTCGTGATCCCGGTGGCGGGGCTGTTCCTCGGCTTCGCCGTCGGCCTGTTCGCCTCCCAGTGGGCCCGCACCCGGGACGCCCGGACCGCCCTGAGCAGCTCGATCGGCGCGCTCACGGCCATGGGTGTGGGCATGCTCGTGGAGTTCTGCTGTGCCTTGGGCTCGCTGACCGCCGTGGGCGTGGGCGCCCTGGTGCACGGCGTCACCGCCTGAGCCGCCGGACCCTCCGCCGGTTCACCCGGCGGCGGGCACCCTGCCCGTCTGGGCGAGGGCGGCGAAGCCGAGGACGTGCTCCCGCAGCTCCTGCGCAGCCGCCCGGCCGTCCCCGGCGGCGGAGGCGGCGAGGATCCGGCGATGGTCGGCCTGCAGACCGGCGCGGACGGCCGGCCAGTCGGACAGCCCGGCCACGGTCTCGGTCACGTAGCCGATGGTCGCCTGGCGCAGGGAGTCCAGCATCATCGCCGTCACGACGTTCCCGCCCAGGGTGGCCAGCCGCACGTGGAACTCGGTGTCGAGCAGGTGGAAGTCCTCCTCCGGCAGCGCGGGGTCGTCCATCCGGTCCAGCAGGGTTTCCACCTCGGCCAGGACGGCGACGCTCTCGGGGTCGCCGGAGGTGGCGGCGGCCGCCTGCGCCGCATCGGTCTCGAGGAGCACGCGCGCGGCGACGACGTCGGCCATCGGCAGGGACCGGGTGGCGATGTGCAGGCGCAGCGCCCAGCCCAGCGCCGCGGACGGCTCGGAGACGACGACGGCGCCCGAGTTCGGCCCGGAGCCGGCGCTGGCGCGGATCAGGCCCATGGCCTCGAGCATCCGGGTGGCCTCCCGCACGGACGCCCGGGAGATGCCGAAGCGCTCGGCCAGGGTGCGTTCACCGGGCAGCTTGTCCCCCACGGCCACGGCGCCGGAGCGCAGCTCGGCTTCGAGCCAGTCGAGCACGATGGTGTAGGCGGGGGCAGCGGTCATGGGCGGACCTTCCGAGGGGGGCGGGGCGGCGACCGTCCATCCTACCGACGGACGCCGCCCCGCTCCGGTGGTGCAGGTGGTCAGCCCGCTGCCGGCAACAGCCATGCCAGCACGTTGGACTGCAGGTACACGAGCGTGCACACCGCCAGCAGGAGCACGAGCGACCACACCACCACGCGGCGCAGGATCTCGGACTCCCGACCCTCCATGCCGACCGCCGTCGCGGCGATCGCCAGGGACTGCGGGGAGATCATCTTGCCCACGACGCCGCCGGAGGTGTTGGCGGCCACCAGCAGGGCCGGATCGGCGCCGATGTTCGTGGCGGCGGTCTGCTGCAGCGTGGAGAACAGGGCGTTCGCGGAGGTGTCCGAGCCGGTCACGGCGGTGCCGAGCCAGCCGAGCACGGGGGACAGGAACACGAAGGCCGCGCCCAGGCCGGCCACCCACGTGCCCATGGCGACCGTCTGGCCCGAGAAGTTCATGACGTAGGCCAGGGAGAGCACGATCACGATCGTCAGGGCGGACCAGCGCATGCGGGCGAAGCAGCGGCCGATCTCGGCGAGCGCGTTCCCCACCGAGAGCGGGAACCGGCCGTCGTGGTCGAACCGGGAGTAGACCACAGCCATGATCAGACCGGCGATCAGCAGCAGCGTGCCGGGGGAGGCCAGCCACTCGAACTTGTACACGGTGCTCGCCAGGGGCGCGCCGGAGGCGTTGACGAGGTGCCCGTCGAGCCCGGGCCACGGGATCTTCGCGGTGACGGAGTTCAGGGCCGCGGTGATCGGGGGGACCAGCTTGGCCAGGGCGAACACGGCCACGACCACGATGTAGGGCAGCACGGCCATGAAGATCCGGCCGGGGGTGAGGTCCTGCGCCGCCGCGCGGGCGGGGGCGTCGAGGCGCTGGCGGGCCTCCTCGGCGCCGCGAGGCCGCCAGAAGCGCAGCAGCAGGACGGCGGCGGCGAGGGAGACCAGGGAGGCCACGACGTCGGTGAGCTCGTAGGAGAAGTGGGTCGAGGCCAGCCAGATGGCGACGGCGAAGCTCGCGCCGATCACGATCAGTGCCGGCCACGTCTGCCGCACGCCACGCAGCCCGTCGATGATGAACACGAGCAGGAACGGCACGAACACGGCCACGAACGGGGCCTGGTGGCCGACGATCGCGCCGATGTGCGAGGCGGGGATGCCGGTGAGCGTGCCGGCGGTGGTGATGGGGGTGCCCACGGCGCCGAAGGCCACGGGCGCGGTGTTCGCCAGCAGCACGGCGGTGGCCGCCCGCAGCGGGGGCACACCCAGGCCGAGCACCATGGTGGCCGTGATGGCCACGGGGGCGCCGAAGCCGGCGAGGGCCTCGAGCAGGCCGCCGAAGCAGAACGCGATGAGCACGGCCTGGATGCGGATGTCTCCGCCGCCGAGCGAGTCGAAGATCGCGCGCATGTCGTCGAATCGCCCGGAGAGCACGGTGACCTGGTAGAACCACAGCGCCATCACGACGATCCAGACGATCGGGAACAGGCCGAAGGTCGCTCCCTGGGCGGCGGCCAGCGCCGCCAGGTGGGCCGGCATGTGGAAGCCCAGCACGGCCACGAGCAGGGCCACCACGAGCGCGGCGAGGCCCGACTGCCAGGCCTTGAGGCGCAGGCCGAGGAGGGTGGCGAAGAACGTCAGCAGGGGCAGGACGCCGAGCGCGGCGGAGAGCGCGACGCTGCCGGCGGCATCGGGGGTGGGGGTGAAGGTGTGCACGGG
>NZ_JAKRNH010000105.1:0-8456 GCF_022346985.1 Micrococcus sp. ACRRV | reverse complement strand
GCGGCGGACGCCGCGGCGAGCACCGAACGGCGGGAGGCGGAGTGGGACAGGGGTGCGGTGGTCTGCTTCACGGAGCCAGGGTGGGGCACGCAGGCGAGGGACATGTGGCGTCGGGCTGACCCCCGGGTGAACTTCCGACGCCGGCCCCCGGCGGCATCGGGGTCGACCGGCCCGGGGCCGCTCAGCGCAGGGCGGTGACCGTCCGGACGGCGTCGACGATCGCGTCCGCGGCGGCGTCGAGCAGCGGGGCGTCGGCGTCCGGGCCGAACGTGCAGCGCAGGGCCGTGCGGGCCTCGTCCTCGCTGAGGCCCAGCGCGAGCAGGGCCGGGGACGGCTCGGCGTCGTGGGCCGAGCACGCGGATCCCGCCGAGGCCAGCACGCCCCGGCGGGCCGCCTCCTCCAGCACCGACTCGCCGTTCACGCCGGGCAGCACGAACGAGGCGTGACGCGGCAGCCGCCGCGCGGGATGGCCGGTCAGCCGCGCGTCGGGCACGAGCTCCCGGACGCCGTCGAGCACGCGCGCCGCGAACCGGTCCCGCAGCCCCGACCACGCGTCCGCGGCCGCGGCGCGTTCCGCCTCGGCCTCCTCGAAGGCGGCCGCGAACCCGGCCGCGCCGGCCACGTTCTGCGTCCCGGACCGCCGACCCCGCTCCTGGCCGCCACCGGGCACGAGCGGTTCCAGGGCGTGACCCGGGCGCACCCACAGTGCGCCGACCCCCTTGGGCCCGCCGACCTTGTGCCCGGACAGCGCCACGAGATCCGCCCCGAGGGCGCGCACGTCCACCGGGATCTGCCCCGCGGCCTGTACCGCGTCCACGTGCAGCGGCACGCCCGCCTCCCGGGCGACGGCGGCCAGCTCGGCCACCGGCTGCACCGTGCCCACCTCGTTGTGGGCCAGGTGCACGCTGACCAGCGCGGTGTCCGGGCGCAGGCGGGCGGCGAGGTCGTCCGCCGAGGTCAGGCCGTCACGGTCCAGCGCGAGGTGCTCGACCTCGACGCCGTGCAGCCGGGCCAGCTGGTCACAGGACTGCCGCACCGCGCTGTGCTCGATCCCCGTGGTCAGCACGTGGCCCGCCGGGCGGCCGGCGAGGATCCGGGCGCGCACCGTGCCGAGCACGGCGAGCGCGTCGGCCTCCGTGCCGCCCGAGGTGAACACGATCTGCCCGGCCCGGGCGCCGATCGCGCGGGCCACCCGCGCGCGGGCGTCCTCGAGCAGGGCCGCCGCCGCCCGGCCGGCCTCGTGCGCCGAGGACGGGTTGCCGTAGACGCCCGTGAGCGCGGGCCACATCGCCTCCAGCGCGCTGCGCCGGACGGGCGCGGTGGCCGCGTGGTCCAGGTCCAGGATGGTGCTCATCGGCGCGGCGAGACCTCCTCGACCACGGCGTCCAGGCCCAGGTCCAGGGACCGGACGGTATGGGTCAGCGCCCCCACCGAGATCACGTCCACGCCCGTGGCCGCGATCGCCCCGATCGTCTCGAGGCTCACCCCGCCGGAGGCTTCGACGACGGCGCGGCCCGCCACGAGCTCGACGCCGGCCCGCAGCTCGGCCGGCGAGAAGTTGTCCAGCATGATCGTGCCGACCCCGGCGGCGAGCACCGCCGGGATCTGCTCGAGCCGGTCGACCTCCACCTCCACGTGGGTGGTGTGCGGCAGGCGGGCCATCCCGGCGCGCAGGGCCGCGGTGAGGGCCTCGCCCGGGTCGCCGGCGCCGCCGAACCCCAGCGCGGCCAGGTGGTTGTCCTTCAGCATCACGGCATCCGAGAGGCTGGAGCGGTGGTTGTGCCCGCCGCCGTCCCGCACCGCCTGCCGCTCGAGCACGCGCAGACCCGGGGTGGTCTTGCGGGTGTCCACCACCCGTGCGTGCCCGCCGCCGGCGCGCACGGCGGCCACGTGGGCGGCCGTCGTCGTGGCGATCCCGGACAGCCGCTGGACGAGGTTCAGCGCCACGCGTTCGGCCCGCAGCACCGAGCGGGCGGGGCCCGCGACCTCGGCGACGACGGCGCCGGGGGACAGGTCGGCGCCGTCGGCCAGGTGCAGGGTGACGGACACGGCCGGGTCGACGAGCCGGAAGGCGGCCTCGAGGGCGTTCGTGCCGGAGAGCACCCCGGCCTCGCGGGCCACCACGCGCGCGGTGATCCGGGCCTGCTCCGGGACGAATGCCTCCGAGGAGACGTCGCCCCAGGGCGCGTCCTCGGCGAGCGCCGCGGCCACGATCCGCTCCACGTCCGGCTGCGGGGCCGGCGTCGCCGGGGCACGGTCGGCCGGGGTCACGTCCCGGCCCCGGCGGACTGCGCGGCGGACTGCGCGGCGGACTGCTTCGGCGCGACGGCCAGCATCCGCTCGAGCGCGGTGCGGGCCGGGTCGGCCACGGACACGGGCACGGTGATCCGGTTGACCACGCGGCCGGCCACGAGCTCCTCGAGCACCCAGGCGAGGTAGCCGGGGTGGATGCGGTACATCGTGGAGCACGGGCAGATCACGGGATCGAGGCAGAAGATCGTGTGCTCGGGGTGCTGGGCGGCCAGGCGCTGCACGAGGTTGATCTCGGTGCCGATCGCGAAGGTCGAGCCGGCCGGCGCCGCCTGGATGGCCTTGACGATGAAGTCCGTGGACCCGGAGGAGTCCGCGGCCTCCACCACGGGCAGCGGGCACTCGGGGTGCACGATCACCTGGACGTCCGGGTGCTCGGCGCGGGCCTGCTCGATCTGCGCCACGGTGAAGCGGCGGTGCACCGAGCAGAAGCCGTGCCACAGCAGGACCTTCGCCTCCCGCAGGGCGTCCTCGGAGTTCCCGCCCAGCGGCAGGCGGGGGTTCCACGTCGGCATCTGCTCGAGTGGGATCCCCCGGGCGCGGCCCGTGTTCCGGCCCAGGTGCTGGTCCGGGAAGAACAGGACGCGCTGGGCACGCTCGAACGCCCAGTCCAGCACGGCCGAGGCGTTGGAGGACGTGCACACGATGCCGCCGCGCTCGCCGACGAAGCCCTTGAGGGCCGCGGAGGAGTTCATGTAGGTCACGGGCAGCAGGGGCATGCGCCCGTCGTCGTCCGGCTCGGTGCCGTAGACCGCCTCGAGCTGCTCCCACGCGTCCTCGACCGAGTCCAGGTCGGCCATGTCCGCCATGGAGCAGCCGGCGGCGAGGTTGGGCAGGATGACGGCCTGGTCCGGGGTGGAGAGCAGGTCCGCGGTCTCCGCCATGAAGTGCACGCCGCAGAACACGATCGCCTCCGCCGCGGGCCGGCCCTGGGAGGCCCGCGCGAGCTGGAAGGAGTCGCCCACGAAGTCGGCGTGCTGGACGACCTCGTCGCGCTGGTAGAAGTGGCCCAGCACGACGACGCGTTCGCCGAGCGTCTGCCGCGCCGCGCTGATCCGGGCGTGGAGCTCCTCGTCCGAGGCCCGCTGGTACTCCTCGGGGATGCGGCCCTGCACGGGGGCGTCGGCCGGGACGGCGTCGTCCTGCGATGCGCCGGGGCCGTAGGCGGGCAGGCCGGCGTCGAACGCCCAGGGGCCGCGGGTCAGGTCGGGGGAGCACGAGGAGCCGCGCGCGGCGTCCTTGTCGATCAGGGTCAGGGTGCGGGCCACCGAGGCGGTGGTCCCGGTCGGGGTGGTCATGGGTGACTCCTGGGTCGGGGCTGGTGGGTCAGCGGCTGGCGTCCGGCCCGGCGGGATTGGGGTCGGTCCCGGGCCCGGCAGGCCGGTAGCGGTAGAGCTTGGGCGGGCGGTGCGGGGTGCCGTCGCGGACCTCGCCGGTCTCCTCGAGGGTTCCGGCCGCGAGGGTGGCGCGGCGGAAGTTGGCGGCGTCGAGGCCGCGGCCGAGGACGGCCTCGTGCACGGCGCGCAGCTCGGCGAGGGTGAAGGAGGGCCCCAGCAGCGCGTGCCCGACGCCGGCTCGCGGCAGGTCCGCGCGCAGGCGCGCCACGGCCGCCGCCAGGATCTGGGCGTGGTCGAACGCCAGCGCGGGCGGTGCGTCGGCCCGGTGCCAGCGCACGTGGACCCCGATGGGCAGCCCTGCCACGTCCGGGTCCGGGCGGGACGCCGGGGCGGCGCCGTCGTCGTCCGGGGTGGGGCTGAGCGCCCAGTGGGCCACCGTGAGGACGCGTCCGGTGGGGGAGCGGTCCACGGCGCCGAACGCCGCCAGCTGCTCGAGGCGACGGACGGGGCCGGGCACGCACTCGGCGGCCACGCGTGCGGCGACGTCGGCCAGCTCCTCGTCCGCGCCGAGCCACGCGCCCGGCAGCGCCCACCGGTCCAGGAACGGCTCGCGCATCCGCGGGACGAGGGCGACGCAGAGGCGGGGCACGCCGTGCGCATCCGGGCGCACGCCGAAGACGGCCGTGGACACGGCGACGCTGACGCGGGCCTCAGCGACCGGCATGGGACCTCCCGGGGCGGACTGGCAGGACTGTTCTGGTCAGTATGACACTTTTCCCGCCCATCTCAGAGGGTCGAGTAGACTGTAAGGCGGGGGAGGTGCCGACGTGGTCCCGCGCTAGCCTGAGTCGGGTGAACACGACCGCCGCCTCCGCCCCGTCCGACGCCCCCCTGGCCTCCACCCGCATCGGGGAGGGCTCGCGCCGCGTCGCGTTCCTGCACGGGCTCATGGGCCGCGGCCGCAACTTCACCGGCGTGGCCACCGCGCTCGCGGACGACTTCACGGTGGAGCTGATCGACCTCCCGGACCACGGGCAGTCGCCGTGGACCGACGCCGTCGACTACCAGGACATGGCGGACCGCGTGGCGGACCACCTCCGCGCTGGCCTCGCCGCCGACGGCCCGGTCCACCTGCTCGGCCACTCGATGGGCGGCAAGGTTGCGATGGTCCTCGCCCTGCGCCACCCCGAGCTCGTGGAGCGCCTCGTCGTCGTGGACATCTCCCCGCGCATGTCGCCCTCGGCCACGGGGGAGTTCGTCCACCTGCTCGGGACGATGCTGCGCATGGACCTCGCCTCCTACACGTCCCGCGCCGAGGCGGACGCGGCCATGGCCGAGCACGTGCACGACGCGCGGGTCCGCGGCTTCCTGCTGCAGAACCTGCGCCGCGAGGACGGCCACTTCGCGTGGCAGCCGAACGTGCGGATGCTCTTCGAGCACCTCGACGAGATCGGCGCGTTCCCCGACCCGGTGGTCCCCGAGGACCCGGACCGTGTCTTCGACCGCCCGGTGCTGTGGCTCGGCGGCGCCGACTCGGACTACATCCGAGACGGGGACGCGCCGGAGATGAAGGCGCTGTTCCCGCGCGTCGTGCGGGTGACGGTGCGGGGCGCCTCCCACTGGGTCCACGCGGACCAGCCGGAGGCGTTCGTCTCCGCGGTGCGCACCTTCCTCACGGCGGACTGAGCCGGGCCGCCGGCGGCGGGCCGTCCCGTCAGCGTCCGCCCTGGCGCGCACGGCGACGCTGGTCCGCCACGGCCACGGCGAGCGCCGCGGCGATGGACACCGCGATCAGGCCCAGGGCCGCCATGAACCCGCGGTCGGGACCGCCCGTGCCCGCCACGCCCAGGTAGACGCCCACGATCACGGCGGAGCCGACGGAGGTGCCCACCCGCTGCCCGGTCTGCAGGATCCCGCCCGCCGTCCCGGACTGCGGCCGGGGGACCTCCGCCAGGCTGAGGGTCTGGTTGGGGGAGACGGTGAGGCCCTGGCCCATGCCGAACAGTCCCAGGGTGGCCAGCAGCCACCAGGGGCTCAGGCCGAACGCCTGATGGGCGGCGACCACGCCGATCGAGCCGACCACGGCCGCCAGCACGAGGCTCACGCCCACGACCACCAGGCGGCGCCCGGCCCGCAGCACCAGGCGCCCCGCCACGGTGGCCATGACGGACGAGCACACGGCGGAGGGCAGGCCCACCAGGGCCGCCTGCAGCGCCCCGTAGCCCAGCCCGTTCTGCATGAACATGGCCACCACGATGAACAGGCTCGTGGAGCCGGTGAAGTAGACCCCGATCATCAGCGCGCCGTTGCGGAACCCCGGCAGGCCGAACAGGGACAGGTCCACCATCGGTGCCCGGCCGCGGGCGCGGTAGCCGCGCTCCCAGACCGCCCAGCCGGCGGCGAGGGCCGCGCCGAGCGGGAGCAGGGCGAAGCGCCACGGGCCCAGCCCCCGGTCCAGGAAGGGGAGCATCACGGCCACGAGCGCGGACGCCAGCAGTGCCACGCCCACGGGGTCGAAGTCGCGGCGGCCGGCCGGCGCGGGGGACTCCTCCGGCAGCCAGCCTCGGGCGATCAGCACCGCGGCCAGGGCGATGGGCACGTTCACGAGGAAGGTGGCGCGCCAGCCGAGGTCCCCTCCGAGCACGGCGATCAGGCCGCCCGCCAGCAGGGGCCCGGCCGCCACGGAGACCCCCACCGTGGAGCCCAGCGCACCGAACGCCCGAGCCCGGGCCTGCCCCTCGAACTCGGCCTGGATGAATCCGCTGACCTGCGGGTTGAGGAGGCCGGCCCCGACTCCCATGAGCACGCGGGCCAGCACCAGCAGGAGACCGGAGGGGGCCAGGCCGGACAGCAGCGCCCCGAGGCCGAAGCCCAGCACGCCGATCCGGAACAGGCGCGCCCGCCCCAGCAGGTCCCCGGCCCGCCCGGCCGGCACCAGCACCATGCCGAAGGCCAGGGTGTACCCGGAGATGGACCACTGCAGCTCGGCGTCGGAGGCGCCCAGGCCGCGTTGCAGCGAGGGCAGGGCCACGTTGATGCTGGACACCGCCAGCAGGGACATGAAGACCGGGACGAGCAGCACCGCGAGGACGCGGCGCTGCCGTGCGGTGAACACGCCTCCCGACGTCCCCGCGGAAGGGTTCATGTGCGCAGCCGACGCACGAGACCCACGACCGCGACGACGAGCGAGCCCCAGACCAGGCCCCAGATCGCGGAGGTGAGGGTCTCCACCAGCCAGGCGATGACGGATCCGGCGCCCTCGACCGCGTGGACGATGGTGTGCTGCAGCTCGTAGAGCCACGGCAGGCCGAGCGTGGCGAGCTCCATCAGCACGATGTGGCCGCCGACCCACAGCATGGCGACGGTGCCGATCACGGAGATGACGCCCATGACCACGGGCATGGCCTTGACCAGGCCGAGGCCGAACCTGCGCGCGCCGGAGGTGTGCGCGTTCTCGTGCATGTGCAGGCCGACGTCGTCCATCTTCACGATCAGCGCCACCGCGCCGTACACGGCCACGGTGATGACCACCGCGACGATGGCGAGGATGGCCGCCTTCATCCAGAAGCCCTGGTCCGAGACCTCGTTCATGGAGATCACCATGATCTCGAGGGAGAGGATGAAGTCCGTGGTGATGGCGCCGCGCACCACCTTGTCCTCCGCCTCGGGGCCCTGCTCCACGGCAGGCGTGTCCTCCTGCGGCTCGTGGTGGCCCGTGAGCTTGTGCCACACCTTCTCGGCGCCCTCGAAGGACAGGTAGGTGCCGCCCGCGAGCAGCAGCCACGGCAGGGCCCACGGGGCCAGCCAGTCCAGCAGCAGCAGGCCCGGCAGGATGAAGACGAGCTTGTTGCGCAGCGACCCCCGGACGATCCGCAGGATCATCGGGAGCTCACGCTGCGCCGCCGCGCCCTCCATGTACTGCGGCGTGACCGCGGCGTCGTCGACCACCACGCCGGCGGCCTTCGCGGACGCCTTCGCCGCACCGGCGGCGACGTCGTCGACGCTCGCGGCGGCCAGGCGCGCCAGGGCGGCGACGTCGTCGAGCAGAGCGACCAGACCGCTCATTCTTCCTCCTGTGAGGTGGGACGGGACGACGCGCGGGCGTCGGCGCACGCGGCGCGGGGTCAGCCTACCGACTGCCGCGGACCGGCACGCCCCCGGCCCGGACCCTCAGGACGGGACCGGGCCGGAGCGGACCGCGGGGGAGCGAGTGGTCAGCCCGCGTTCTCGGTGGTCTCCACCGGCCGGGCGCCGAGGGCCGAGTCGATGCGGAGCAGGCCGGAGCCGTCCTCGCCCACCAGCTTCAGCTGGCCCACGATCTCGCCGACGGTGGCCTCCTCCTCGATCTGCTCCTCGAGGAACCAGTTCAGCAGCGGCCGGGAGGAGAGGTCCCCGGCGGCCTCGGCCGCGCGGTAGAGCTCCCGGATGGCCTCGGAGACCTTCCGCTCATGGGCGAGGGCGGCCTCGAAGATCTGCACGGGGGTGATGTGCTCCGGCACGTCGGGGGCGGGGATCGCGCCGATCACGGCGCTCGCCTCGCGGTCCACCACGTGGTCGATGAACTTGTTGGCGTGCACGATCTCCTCGTCGGCCTGGTGCCGCAACCACGCGGCCATGCCGGAGAGGTCCTGCATGTCCGCGGCGATCGCCAGCTGGCGGTACACCATGGACGCCTCGAACTCGAGGGTGATCTGCTCGTTGAACTTCCGCGTCAGGTCCTTGTCGATGCTCATGCCCCCGGACCCTAGCCGCGCCCCGCCGCGGATGTCAGCCCCCGCATCCCGCCCGACCTGCCGCACGTTGGTAGGG
>NZ_JAKRNH010000104.1:0-8593 GCF_022346985.1 Micrococcus sp. ACRRV | reverse complement strand
CACCCCTGGGACGTGGCCGCCGGCACGGGCGACCAGCAGCTGGCCGGCGGCCACGTCCCAGGGGTGCGTGTCCACGGCCAGGGTCACGTCCGCCCAGCCGGCCGCCACGAAGGCGAGCTCGAGCGCCCCGGACACGGTGCGGCGGACCGTGGCGTGGGCGTCCACGAGCTGCGCGAACCGGCGCAGCGCGGCCTCGCCCTCCCGCGCCAGGGCCTCGGCGGCCGGGTAGGACGTCACGATGTTCAGCGCCCGTTCGCCCCCGTCCGGTGCGGCGCGCAGGGGCAGTGGCGCCTCGCCCAGCCAGGCGCCGGCGTCGTCCGCGGAGAACTCCAGGCCCGCCGCCGGGGCCAGCACGACGCCGGCCACCACCTCGCCGTCCACCTCCGCCGCGATCGACACGGAGAACAGGTCGAAGCCGTGCGAGAAGTTCGAGGTGCCGTCGATCGGGTCGACGATCCAGCGCACCCGCGGGACGCCCGCGTCGGCGGGCGGCGCCGTCACCCCCGTCTCCTCGCCGAGCACGGCGCTGCCCGGCACGGCCGCGGTGAGCGTGGCGACCAGGGCCTCCTCGGTGGCGCGGTCGTGCGCCGTGACGAGGTCGTGGTGGTTCCGCTTGGTGGCGGCCGCGGCGTCGGGGGTGCGGAACGCGGCGGCCAGCGCCGGGGCCACCGCGCGGGCCGCCTCCAGGCCGATCGCGCGCAGCCGCGCCGGGGAGGGGGCGAGGGGCGAGCCGGCCGCGGAGCGGGGGCCGGAATCGGAGGAGACCATGGGGCCAGGCTACGACGCCTCCGTCCCGTCGCCGTTGGACCTGTGCCGCCCCCGTTAGACTCGAGCGGTCCCCTCACCCCTCGCGCCCGTGGACGCCCGGCGCCCTGCGAACGGAGATCGCCCGTGCCCCGCCCCGTCGACACCAAGGCCTCCTACTTCCCCGGGCTGGACGGGCTGCGCGCCCTGGCCGTGGGCCTGGTGGTGGCCTATCATCTCGGCGTCCCGGGCACGGACGGCGGCCTCCTGGGCGTCGGCGTGTTCTTCACGCTCTCCGGCTACCTCATCACCTCCCTGCTGCTGCGCCGGCACGAGCGTCACGGGGACCTGGACCTGAAGAACTTCTGGATCCGCCGCTTCCGCCGTCTCCTGCCGGCCGTGGTCCTGGTGCTGATCGCCGTGCTCGCGGCCACCGCGCTCGTCTCCCCGGACCTGCTCGGCGCGCGGCTTGGCCAGTCCGTGGCCGCCCTCCTCTACGTGGCCAACTGGCACACGATCCTCAGCGGCCGCAGCTACTTCGACCAGGCCGAAGGCGCCGGCCCGCTCGACCACCTGTGGTCCCTGGCGGTGGAGGAGCAGTTCTACCTCGTCTGGCCGCTGGTGCTGCTGGGCCTGCTGGCCCTCACCCGGCGGCTGGGCCCCGACGCGCGGCGGCGCGTCCTCGCGGCGGCGACCCTCGTCCTGGGCGCCGTCTCGTTCGTGCTGCTGGCCGTGCTCGCGGACCCCGCCGGCGACTCCACCCGTGCGTACGAGGGCACCGACACCCGCGCCGGCGGCCTGCTCTGGGGCGCCGTCCTGGCCTTTCTCTGGCGGCCGGACCGGGTCGCCCGGCTGACCGGACGGGCGAGCCGCGTCGTCGTGGACCTCGTGGGCGTGCTCGGCCTGGCCGGGATCCTGGCCCTCTCCGCGACCACGGGTCAGGAGGACGCCGCCCTCTACACCTGGGGCCTCGCCGCGCTCACCGTGGCCACCTGCGCCGCCCTGCTCCCGCTCGTCCACCCCGGCTCGTGGGTCGCGCGCGTCCTCGGCATCCCTCCGCTGCAGTGGATCGGCGCCCGCAGCTACGGCATCTACCTGTGGCACATGCCCGTGGTCGCGTTCCTGCCGGACCGCGTGCTCTTCGGGCAGCCAGTCCTGCGGGGCCTGCTGATCGTGGCCCTCACCCTCGTGCTGGCCGCCCTGTCCTGGCGGCTCGTCGAGGACCCGATCCGGCGGCACGGCCTGGTCGCCGCCCTCGCCCGGGCGCGTGGCGTCCTCGGGGTGGGCGCGGTGGCGGTCCTCGCGTCCGGTGCGCTCGTCCTCACCGCCGCCCTGCCGCAGACCTCCGCGCAGGAGATCGCGGCGCAGGAGCCGGCGGCCCCCGCGGGCGACGCGGTGGCGCACCCCGCCCTGGACGGGCGCACCTCCTGCACGTCCGTGCTCCACGTGGGGGACTCCACCTCCCTGGCCTCGGGCAACACCGACCGCACCAGGATCGCCGACCCGGCCCAGCGGATCACCGGCCGCTACGAGGCCGTCGGCGTCGAGACGGTCGTCGAGGACATCGCCGGCGGTCGCTCCACCCGCGAGCACATCGACGGGTCCGCGGACCTCAACGCCCCCGAGGCCGTCGCCGCCGGCGTCAGCCGCCTCGACGACGGGGGCTGCGTCGTCGTGAACGTGGGCCTCAACGACGCCGCCACGATGACCAAGGACGACGCCTGGGACCAGGCCGCCGCCCGCATCGACGCTGTGGTCGACGCCGCCGACGGCCGCCCCGTGCTCTGGGTGGGACCGGCGATCATGCCGTGGAGCAGCCGCCCCTACTACGAGCCCGCCGGGGCCGAGCGGTTCACCCGCGCGCTCGTGGACGCCACCGCCCGCCACCCCGACCTCCGGGTGCACGACTGGGCCCGGGAGTCCCGCTCGCACCCGGACTGGTACCTCTCCGACGACGCGAACCACAACACCGAGGCCGGCGCCGTGGCGAAGGCCCGCAGCATGGCCGCCGCGCTGACCGCCGCCTTCCCGGCCGGGCGCCCCGCCAGCGCCGAGAAGGTCGTCCTCGGCGAGTGACCGGGCCCGTGCGGAATACTGGTCCCATGCCCGCATCCGAGTCCGCCTCCATCGCCGCCCAGAACGACCCTGCCCGCCGCCAGCGCCTGGCCGCCGCGGGCGGTCCGACCCCCGCGGAGAACGTCGCCACGCACCTGCAGGAGCAGTGGAACCGCTGGCACCGCTCCCGGGCCCTGCGCCGCGGCTTCGTGCCGACGGTCATGGCGTTTACCGGCTACGGCACCACCTCATGGGTGCGCGTGCTCTCCCGGGTGGTCCTGGCCAAGGACGAGGACTTCCTCAACGGCCGCCGCCTGTCCAAGGTCGTCGCCGACGGCGTGCACGGCTGGCGCAACTTCGTCGCCCCGCCCATGGCCTACGCCGAGGTCGAGGTGGAGGTGGGCGACCTCGTCACCACGGTGCGCGCGGACCGGATGGGCGTGGTCGACGTCGTCCTGGACGTGGAGCTCGAGCCGGGCTGGCGCACCGCCGTCCTGCGCGTGGGCGACGAGGAGGAGGTCACCACGGACCTCTACATCGCCTCCCCGGACGCGAAGGTCGGCCTGGTCTCCGACATCGACGACACCGTCGTGGTGACCTCTCTGCCGCGCCCGCTGCTGGCCGCGTGGAACTCGTTCGTGATCGACGAGCACGCCCGCACGCCTACCCCCGGCATGGCCGTGCTCCTGCGCCGCATCGCCGCCGCCGAGCCGATGGCGCCGGTCCTCTACCTCTCCACCGGCGCGTGGAACGTGGCGCAGACCCTGACCCGCTTCCTGGGCCGCAACCTGTACCCGCTGGGCGCTCTGCTGCTCACCAGCTGGGGCCCCACGAAGGACCGCTGGTTCCGCTCCGGCCAGGAGCACAAGGTCACCCAGCTCGAGCGCCTGGCGCAGCAGTTCCCGGACCTGCAGTGGATCCTCGTGGGCGACGACGGCCAGCACGACCCCGAGATCTACGCCGACTTCGCCACCAAACACCCGGACAAGGTCAAGGCGATCGTCATCCGCCAGCTCACCCCGTCCGAGGCGCTGCTCGCGGGCGGCCGTGCGGAGGCCACGCGCCACTCCACGCCCGGCATCCCGTGGTGCTACGGGCCCGACGGCGCCGCCCTCTCCAACCAGCTCGAGGACCTCGGCATCCTGCCCGTGGACTTCGTGGATGTGCACCCGGAGGGCTGGCTCGAGGACATCCTCGGCGAGGACGAGGCCTCCGTGGCCGGCCGCGACGGCGACGAGCACGGGGTCCACGGCGGCGGCGCCGACCAGGACGAGGCCCGGGACGTCGACGTCTCCGCGCAGGACTGAGCCGGCCGCGCCGGAAGGAGGGAGGGAACGCGCATGATGGAGACGACGACGTCGTCCGCCGCCGGAGACGGCGCCGGGCGCTGGGTGGAGGTGTCCGTGCCGCTGCGCTGGGCGGACATGGACGCCTACGGGCACATCAACAACGTCGCCGTGGTGCAGCTGCTGGAGGAGGCCCGCGTCGCCGTGTTCGGCGTGCCCGCGAACACCGGCGCCGGCGGAGGAGGGGCCCCGCCCGTCGACCTGCTCGAGGGCGTGCCGGAGGGCGTGCGGACGTTCGTGTCCGAGCACACCGTGAAGTACCGGGCGCAGATGCCGTACCGGCCCGTGCCGCTGCGCGTGCGCGTGGGGGTGGCGGCCGTGAAGGCGGTGTCCGTGGAGGTCGCCTACGAGCTCTACGACGGCGTGGACGGCACCCTCTGCGTCACGGCCCGCTCCGTGATGGTGTTCGTGGACGGCGCCTCGGGCCGCCCCGTGCGGCTGACCGCCGAGCAGCGGGCGGCCCTGGCCGGCTGAGCCGGAACGCCGCAGGGCTGGGACGTCACGGGGGCGCTCCCTCGGCCGCTGGAGCGGCGGAGGGAGCGCCCCCGTGTCAGTACCGTCGGCTCAGACGACGCCCTGGGCGATCATCGCGTCGGCCACCTTGATGAAGCCCGCGATGTTCGCGCCGGCCACGTAGTTGCCCGGCGTGCCGTACTCCTCGGCGGTCTCCACGCAGCGGTCGTGGATGTCGCGCATGATCCTCTCGAGGCGGTCGTGGGTGTAGTCGAAGTCCCACGAGTCGCGCGAGGCGTTCTGCTGCATCTCCAGGGCGGAGGTCGCCACGCCGCCGGCGTTGGCGGCCTTGCCCGGGCCGAACAGGGTGCCGGCGTCGAGGAACAGGTGGGTCGCGGCCTCGGTCGAGGGCATGTTCGCGCCCTCGGCCACAGCCTTCACGCCGTTCTGCAGCAGGGTCTTCGCGGCGGACTCGTCGAGCTCGTTCTGCGTGGCGCACGGCAGCGCGACGGTGCCCTCGACGTCCCACACGGAGCCGCCGGCCACGTAGCGGACCTTGCCGCCCTTGCGCTCGGCGTACTCGGAGATGCGGGCGCGCTCGACCTCCTTGATCTGCTTGAGCAGCTCGACGTCCACGCCGTCCGGGTCCACGATGTAGCCGGCCGAGTCGGAGGCGGTCAGCACGGTGGCGCCCAGCTGGGCGGCCTTCTCCGCGGCGTAGATCGCCACGTTGCCGGAGCCGGAGATCAGGACCTTCTGGCCGTCCATGGACTCGCCGCGGGTGCGGAGCATGGAGTCGGCGAACATCACGGCGCCGTAGCCGGTGGCCTCGGTGCGGACGAGCGAGCCGCCCCAGGTCAGGCCCTTGCCGGTGAGCACGCCGGACTCGAAGCGATTGGTCAGGCGCTTGTACTGGCCGAACATGTAGCCGATCTCGCGGCCGCCCACGCCGATGTCGCCGGCGGGGACGTCCGTGTGCTCGCCGATGTGGCGGTGCAGCTCCGTCATGAACGACTGGCAGAAGCGCATGATCTCGCGGTCCGACTTGCCGGCCGGGTCGAAGTCGGAGCCGCCCTTGCCGCCGCCGATCGGCATGCCGGTCAGGGAGTTCTTGAAGATCTGCTCGAAGCCCAGGAACTTGATGATGCCCAGGTACACGGAGGGGTGGAACCGCAGGCCCCCCTTGTACGGGCCGAGGGCGGAGTTGAACTCCACGCGGAAGCCGCGGTTGACCTGGACCACGCCGGCGTCGTCGATCCACGGCACGCGGAAGATGATCTGGCGCTCGGGCTCGCACAGGCGGTGGAGCACGCCGGCGTCGACGTAGTGGGGATGACGCTCGACCACGGGATCCAGTGCCTCGAAGACCTCGGACACTGCCTGGTGGAACTCGGCCTCGCCCGGATTGCGGGCGAAGACCTCGTCGCGCAGCGTCTGCAGAACCTGATGCATGGTGTCCTCCTCGTGGACGTCGTCTCGCACGGCCCTCTCGGTCCCGCCTCGCCGACGGGTCCGCGGCGCAGGAGGGAGGCCGCGGTGCCTGCGCTCATCCTGGCATGTGACCTGGTCCATGAAGTGAATGAGACACAGGCCACGAGGACGACCGCCTCGTGAGACGCCCGGGGTTCCCGTCAGGGGACGTCAGCCCTGCTGCGGCGCGTCCTCCGTGTCCACGCTGGCCTGCTGGGCGTCGCTGTAGCGCCGGCCCTGGACGGTGGCGTGATTGACGAGGGCGTCCAGCCGGGCGAGGTCCTCGAGCGTGAGGGACACCTCCTCTGCCCCGCGGTCCTCCCGCCAGTGGGCCGGGTCCGTGGTCCCCGGGATCGCGACGACGTCCGCGCCCTGGGCGAGCACCCACGCCACCGCGAGGGAGGCGGCGGGCACGCCGAGCCGGGCCGCCTCGGAGGCGAACTCCTCCCGCAGCCGCAGGTTCGCCTCCCAGGCCGGGCCCTGGAAGCGGGGCATGGCGTGGCGCATGTCGCCGTCGGGCAGGTCGGCGACGACGGGCGGGGCGTCCGTCAGCAGGCCGCGGCACACGGGGGAGAACGCGACCAGGGCGGCGCCGTGGCGGCGGCAGGCCTCCAGCAGGCCCCACTCGGGGTTGCGGGTGGCCAGCGAGTACTCGTTCTGGACGGCCGCGACGGGGTGCTCGGTCGCCGCGCGGTCGAGCGTGGCGCCCGAGACCTCTGAGAGGCCGATCGCCCCGATCTTGCCGGCGGCCACGGCCTCCGCGAGCGCGCCGACGGACTCCTCGACCGGCACCCGGGGGTCGATGCGGTGCAGGTAATAGAGGTCGATGCGGTCCTGGCCGAGGCGCCGCAGGGAGGCATCCACCTGCGCGCGCAGGGTCTCCGGCCGACCGTCGATCGGGCGGTCCGCGTCGCGCGACAGGCCGCACTTGGAGGCCAGCAGCACTCGGTCGCGGACGTCGGCGCCCACGCGGGTCAGGGCCTTGCCCACGTACTCCTCGCTGAGCCCGCCGCCGTAGAGGGTGGCCGTGTCCAGGTGGTCCGTGCCGTCCGCCAGGACGCCCACGACGAGGTCGACCGCCTCGCGCTCCGAGAGGAAGCCCGAGTAGCCGTGCACGAGGTTCATGCACCCGAGGCCGACCGGGCGCACGTCCTTCCCGGCGACGCGGCGCGGCGAGCGCAGGTCGGTGGTGAGGGCGGGGTTCGCGGCGGTGTCCATGCTCGTCACCCTACGAGGCGCACGGGGGCGCCGTCCGGGCGTGGGGCTCAGCCGAAGACGCGATACGCGCGGGAGGCCACGGCGCCGGGCGCGCCGAGCAGCCGGCGGGACAGCTCGCCGCGGCGGCGCCGCTGCACGTGGATGGCCTTCTCGTAGTAGCCCACGAGCTGCTCGCACAGCACGGGCCAGGTGCGGCCCTGCATGGACGCCCACGCCGCCTCGGCGAAGGCGGCCCGCTTGGCGTCGTCGTAGGCGAGGTCCGCGACGCGGGCACGCAGCTCGCCCAGGTCCCCGGGCTGGTAGATCCAGCCGGTGCGGGAGGAGTCCACGATGTCCAGGGGGCCGCCCCGGCCCACGGCGACGACGGGCACGCCCGAGGCCATGGCCTCCTGCAGGGTCTGCCCGAAGGTGTCGGACTCGCCCGGATGCACGAACAGGTCGAGGCTGGCCACGTGCCGGGCGAGATCCTCGCCGCCCTGGAAGCCCGCGAAGTGCGCCCCCGGCAGCCGGCGCTCGAGCTGGTCCCGCAGGGGGCCCGAGCCGATGATGACGAGCCGGGTGTCGGGCAGGTCCGCCAGGACGCGCAGGTCCGCGACCTGCTTCTCGTGGGCCAGGCGGCCCACGAAGCCGATGAGGCGCTCGCCGTTCGGGGCCAGCTCAGCGCGGAGGGCCTCGTCCCGCTTGGCCGGGTGGAAACGGGTGGAGTCCACGCCGCGGCCCCAGAGGTGCACGCGGCGCACGCCCACATGGTGCAGCTGGCGCAGGGTGAACGACGACGGCGCGAGCGTCAGCGTGGCGGTGTTGTGCAGGCGGGTGACGTGGTTCCACAGCACGTCCTCCAGCCACGGCGCGCCGTACTTGGCGGCGTAGCGGGGCACCTCCGTCTGGTACACGGCCACGGACGGGATGCCCAGCTCCTCGGCGGCCTGCACGGCCCGCCAGCCGAGCACGAACGGGGAGGCGATGTGCACGACGTCCGGGGCGAAGTCCGCCAGGAGGGAGCGCAGGCGCAGGACGGTGCCCGCCGCCACGCGCACCGAGGCGTACCCGGAGAGCGGCATGGACGGCAGGGTGATCACGGGGAAGCCCTCGACCTCGGAGGGCGCCTGCCCGGCCCCGGCCCGCTGCGTCCACCCGGCGGACCAGGAGGCGGCCGGGGCGATGACCACGGCCTCGTCCCCGCGGGAGCGCAGGTGCTTCAGCACCTGGAGGATGGAGTTGGTCACCCCGTTCATGTGGGGCAGGAAGGACTCGGCGATCACGGCGACGCGCATGGGGCCACGGTAGGACGCGCGGGCCAGCCTCCG
>NZ_JAKRNH010000103.1:0-8675 GCF_022346985.1 Micrococcus sp. ACRRV | reverse complement strand
AGACCGGCCTCACGGGGTGCCGCGCCCCCTGCTCGGCGCGGCACCCCGTGAGGCGGGGAACGCCGTCGTCGTGGGCGGGCCGCGCGGGGCCCGGGCCCTCCTGCTCGCCGTCCCCGGTGTGTGGCTCGGCCTGCTGGTCGGGATCTCGCTGATCGAGGCGCCCCTGAAGTTCACGGCGCCCGGCATCACGATTCCGTTGGGGCTGGGCATCGGACGCCGCGTCTTCTTCGCCATGAACCTCGTGGAGGCGGTGCTCGCCGTCGTGCTGCTGGTGGCCCTCGCGAAGTCCCTCGGTCGGCCGCGCGAGCTCACCGCGCCCGGTCCGGGTCGGCTCTGGCTCGGCGGCCTGACCGCCGCGGGCCTGCTTGCCGTCAAGGCGGTGTTCATCCGCCCCTTCCTGAACCGCCGCACGGACATGGTCCTGGCCGGCGTCGACGACGGCGGGTCGCTCTGGCACTACGCCTACGTCGCGGTGGACGGGCTGCTGATCCTCACGGTGATCGCGCTGATCGTGCTGGCCGCCCGGCCCCTGCTGCCGGCGTCGCCCGGGGCGCGCTGACGGCCTGAGGCGCCGGAACCGTCCTGCACAGGGGCGTGGGGCAGGCACGCCGTCCACCGACCCCTGCCCAGGCCCGGCGGCGGGGCAAGCGCCCGCCGCAGGCTGGGGGTATGGCACTCGAGTCCCTCGCCGACGTCCTCGGCAGTGCACCCCTGCCCATCCGCGCGGAGGGGCCACCGCCCCTCGGCCTCTTCACCCGGTCCGACCTGCGCGCGGCCGGCTTCGGCGGGCACCGGGTCCGCTGCCGGGACGTCCGGAGGGTCACCCATGGGGTGCACCGGCTCGCCACCGATCCCGCGGGGGACTGGTCGGTCCTCGGGTACCGGTGTCCGCCCGCGCCGTTCGCCCCGGAGGAGACGGCC
The DNA here is from genome assembly GCF_022346985.1 of Micrococcus sp. ACRRV. Classification (NCBI taxonomy): domain Bacteria; kingdom Bacillati; phylum Actinomycetota; class Actinomycetes; order Micrococcales; family Micrococcaceae; genus Micrococcus; species Micrococcus sp. ACRRV. Next base: position 7,754 of record NZ_JAKRNH010000103.1, on the reverse strand, counting down.
GCGATCGTCGAGGCCGCGGGCGGCGTCGCCTCCCACCTGACGGCCCTGCTCCTGCACGGGGTGCCGCTGCCCCCCTTTCTCGCCGAGGACGGGACGGTGCACGTCTCCCGGCCGCACGCGCGCGGGGCATCGGGACGGCTCGAGGTGACCTCCCACGCCAGGAGCGTGCCCGCCGCGGACGTCACGAGCCTGCACGGCATCCGCGTGACCTCGCTGGAGCGCACCTGGGCGGACCTCGCGTCGCTGGTGCCCCCGGGCCTCGTGGACCCGGTGGTGGCGGCGGGCGACGCCGTCGTGCGCCACCCCTGGACGCCTCAGGGCCGCTCGGCACCGCGGACGACGCCGGCCCGGCTGGCCGCCGCTCTGGACCGGGCGGGGCGGTTCAAGGGAGTGCGGACCGCGCGTCGGGCGCTGGAGGCCGTGCGGGTGGGCTCGGACTCCCCGCAGGAGACCGCGCTGCGCCTGGCGCTCGTCCACGCGGGGATCCCCGAGCCGGAGCTGCAGCTGGTGCTGCACCCCGGGCGGGAGCGCTCGCCGGACGCCGACCTGGGGTGGCGGATGTGGCGGCTGGTCGTCCACTACGACGGCGCCTCGCACCTCGAGCCCGCCCAGCGGGCCGTGGACGCGCGGCGGCACGAGGGCTGGGAGCGGGCGGGCTGGGCGCAGATCGTGGCCACGGTGGACGACGCGCGGGACGACTTCCGGCGGGTCGTCGCGGAGGTCCAGGCGCACCGGCGGCGGCTGGGCGGTCGCGTGTACGCGTGCTGAGCGGGGTCGTTCACATCGCGTACGACGGCGCACGGCGCGCCGTCCGCTTCTCGAACGAAAGCGGGCGACGCGCCGTCTGTCTCGCGAACGAAAGCGTTCGGGGCCGGGGGAGGGGCGGTCAGTCGGCGTAGGCGCCGGTCATGAGGACGGCACCGCCGTCGACGCCCTTGGCGCCCTGCACGTAGTCCTTGCCGGCGGCCTGGGCCTGCTCGGTGACCTCGCCGATCCCGCCCATGACCCACGCCGGGATGCCGGCCGCCTCGATCGCGGCCACGGCCCGGTCGGCGGCGTCGGCGGCCACCACGGCCACCATGCCCACGCCGAGGTTCAGGGTGCGCTCCAGATCGGCCTGGGGCACGCGGCCCAGCTCGCCGACCAAGCGGAACACGGGCGGCAGCGCCCAGGTGCCGCGGTCCACGGTCGCCATGACGCCCTGCGGGAGCACGCGCGCCAGATTCGCCGCCAGGCCGCCGCCGGTCACGTGGGAGAACCCGCGCAGGGGCAGGTCCGCGCCGCCCTCGGTCCCGTTGAGGGAGTCCATCAGGTCCAGGCAGGCGCGGGTGTAGATGCGCGTGGGCTCCAGGAGCTCCTCGCCGAGGGTGCGGCCCAGCTCGTCCACGTCGCGGTCCAGCTGCCAGCCGGCGGCGTTGATCACGCGGCGCACCAGCGAGTAGCCGTTGGAGTGGATGCCGGAGGAGGCCATGCCGATCACCACGTCGCCGGAGCGGACCCGCTCGGCGCCGAGCACGCGGTCCGCCTCCACCACGCCGGTGGCGGCGCCGGCGACGTCGTACTCGTCCACGGCCAGCAGGCCCGGGTGCTCGGCGGTCTCGCCGCCCACCAGGGCGGTGCCGGCCAGGCGGCAGCCTTCGGCCACGCCGCGCACGATGTCCGCGACGCGCTCGGGGACGACCTTGCCGCAGGCGATGTAGTCGGTCATGAACAGGGGCTTGGCGCCGACCACCACGATGTCGTCCACGACCATGCCCACGAGGTCCTGGCCGATGGTGTCGTGCTTGTCCAGGGCCTGAGCGATGGCCACCTTGGTGCCCACGCCGTCCGTGGACGTGGCCAGCAGCGGCTTGCGGTAGCCGGTGAGCGCGGAGGCGTCCCACATGCCGGCGAAGCCGCCGACGCCGCCGAGCACCTCGGCGGTGTGCGTCGCCTTCACGGCGTCCTTCATGAGCTCCACGGCGCGGTCCCCGGCCTCCACATCCACGCCGGCGGCGGCGTAGGTGAGGGGGGCGTCCAGGGCGTCGGTGGTCTGCGTCTCGGTGCGGGGGGCGTCGGTCACAGCGGGGTCCTGTCGGTCTGGGTGAGCAGCTTCTCGTCCTCGGAGTCCGGGCCGGGCTCGCAGCCGGTGGACGCCACGGTGGTCACGGTCCCGTCCTCGGACACCACGTCGGTGGCCTCGGCGGTGGGGGTGCCGTTCTCGAGCACGGCCTTGCCGCGCTCCTTCTCGTCCGCCAGCTCGATGGGGTACGTGCCGGTGAAGCAGGCGGTGCACAGGCGCTCGCGCGGCTGCTCCGTGGCGGCGATCATGCCCTCCTCGCTGATGTACGCCAGCGAGTCCGCGCCGATCGAAGAGGCGATCTCCTGGACGCCGGCGCCGTTGGCGATCAGCTCGGCGCGGGTGGCGAAGTCGATGCCGTAGAAGCACGGCCACTTCACGGGCGGGGAGGAGATCTTCACGTGCACCTCGGCGGCGCCGGCCTCCTTCAGCATGCGCACGATGGCGCGCTGGGTGTTGCCGCGCACGATCGAGTCGTCCACGACGACGACGCGCTTGCCCGCCACGACGGACGGCTGCACGTTGAGCTTGAGGCGGATGCCGAGCTGGCGCAGCGTCTGGGACGGCTGGATGAACGTGCGTCCCACGTAGGCGTTCTTCACGAAGCCCTGGCGGAACGGGATGCCGGAGGCGTCCGCGTACCCCACGGCGGCGGGGGTGCCGGACTCGGGCACCGGGATGACGACGTCGGCGTCCACCGGGTGCTCCTGGGCCAGGCGGCGACCCATCTCCACGCGGGACTCGTACACGGAGCGGCCGTTGATCGCGGCGTCCGGGCGGGCCAGGTAGACGTACTCGAAGACGCAGCCGGCCGGCGTCGCCTCGGCGAAGCGGGTGGAGCGGATGCCCTCCTCGTCGATGGCGATCATCTCGCCGGGCTCCACCTCGCGGATGAAGGAGGCGCCGACGGTGGCCAGGGCGGACTGCTCGGAGGCCACCACCCAGCCGCGCTCGAGGCGGCCGAGCACCAGGGGGCGCACGCCGTGGGGGTCGCGGGCGGCGTAGAGGGTGCGCTCGGTCATGAACACGAAGCAGTACGCGCCGCGGACCTTCGGGAGCAGCTCGAGGGCGGTCTCCTCGACGGAGACGCCCTTCTCGCCGTGCAGCAGCGCGGTGACCAGGGCGGTGTCCGTGGTGTTGCCCTGCTTGATCTCGCCGAGGGTGTGGGCGCCCTCCTTCGACTCGACCATGCGCAGCAGCTCGGCGGAGTTCACCAGGTTGCCGTTGTGCGCCAGGGCGACGGTGCCGTCGTCGGCGGTGGCGCCGAGGGTGGGCTGGGCGTTGGCCCACTTGTTCACGCCCGTGGTGGAGTAGCGGCAGTGGCCGACGGCCACGTGGCCGGTGAGGGCGGCCAGGGTCGGCTCGTCGAACACCTGGGAGACCAGTCCCATGTCCTTGTAGACGGCGATGCGCTTGCCGTCCGACGCGGCGATGCCCGCGGACTCCTGGCCGCGGTGCTGCAGCGCGTACAGGCCGTAGTAGGTCAGCTTGGCGACGTCCTCGCCCGGCGCCCACACGCCGAACACGCCGCATTCGTCCTGGGGGCCGGCCTCCTGGGGGTCGAGGGCTGCGGTGAGGCGGCCGTCGCCGCGTCGGGTGCGAGCGGAGATCACTGCTCGGGGGTCCTTCCATCGGAGGGGTCCGCGGCGGGACGCGCGGCGGGAGCCGCGGCCTCGGGGCGGGGGAGGGCCATGTCTGCGGCGGCGGGGTCGTCGGTGCGCTCGAGGAGCACGGTGCGCTGGGTGCGGCGCGAGCGGCGGTCCAGCAGGAGCCAGACCAGCAGGCCCAGCACGAGGCACGCCAGCACGGCGGCGACCACCATGTAGCCGAACGTGGACGCGAAGCTCAGGGGCATCCCCGAGTACGGGTCCACGGGCGGCTGCGGCCCGGCGTGCACGGCGGCGGTGCCCAGCAGGGCCAGCACGACGCCGACCAGGGCGGAGACGATCACCGCGGCCGAGAGGCGGGGTGCCCGCCGCAGGACGTACTCCTGCTGCTGGGGGGCCGACGGGGTGCTGCGCTCGGGGCCGGAGGTCATGGGGTCCAGTCTATCGACGACCCGGGCGCCGCACGGAGCCGCGTCACGGGCCCCCGCCGGGCGGCGTCGGGCTCAGCCTCGCAGCGCGTCCGCCGGCCGCTGGCGGCTGGCCACCCATGCCGGGTACAGGGCGCTGACGACGCCGGCCGCGGCCGTGACCTGCGCGCCGTCCTTCCCCAACGGGATGAACTGATGCCAGCTCACGGTCACGGGGGCGTCCTCGGGCAGGGGGTCACCGGCCTCGGCGAACAGCTCGCGCAGGGCCCGGGCGGTGCCGGAGTCGAGGACGCCGTCCGTGTCCGTGGCGTGGCCCGCCTTCTGGAGCGCCCGCTGGAGGGACGCGACGTCCTCGCCCTCGTCGCCCTCGGTGAGGTCGCGGTAGAGGGCGAGGGGCTCGGCCCGGAACACGTAGGTGACGCCGGAGACCTCTCCGGCCACATCCCCGGGCCGGACGCTCTCCCCCGGCTTGGCTGTCAGGCGCAGGACGACGGCGGGCCCCTCCGCCTGGACGGCCACGCTGCGGGTCTTCCCCGCGGCGACTGTGCCGGCGAAGGACGCGGTCGTGTCCACAGCGCGCTGCTCGACGGCGGCCCACACGTCGATTGGCCGAGCCACCGCTGCGGGGTCCGCCGTGGTGGGCGGCTGGAAGAACCGTCCCGCCACGAAGGAGGCCGCCAGGAGGGCCAGGACGAGCAGGCCGACAGCGGCGAGGCGGCCCGGATGGGCGATGCGGCTCCCGGCCCGCTGAGGCGCGGTCGCACTCACTGGTGGCTCGCGAGGTAGGCGCGGGCGGCGTCGACGAACTTCTGGTTGTCGGCCTTCTCTTGGGCGAGCTGGGCTTCTTTGCCCTTGATGAGGGCGGCCTGGTAGCCGGCCTCGAGGTCGCCGAGCCTCTGGGTGAGCTGTGTCTGCTCGTTGCACGTGGCCTCGATGACGGCGATGCGGATCTCCTCCTGTTTGGCGGCGGGTGAAGGGTTCTGCGGATCCGCGGTGGTAAGGATCCCGAACCCCTGTTCACTTGACCATGCGTTGTCATCCGTTCGCGGCGTGAGGCCGCGGGATGTGAGGCAGTCGTGCCACTGTTTCCGCGCTTCCTTCCATTCCGGGGTGGCGCTGGCCAGGTTGAACGCATCGTCTCTGATGTCCATGGCGGTCGTCCGCTCCGTCTCCGGGGGCGTCACGGAGTCAAGATCATCCCGGACGATCTCGTTGCAGGCGTCGTAGGCCGTGTTGAACGCGGGGTCTGATTCTTCGCTCCACTGTCCGCCGAGTGGAGGCGCCTCCGTGCTGGCGGGGCGCGGCATGGTGTAGCCGTTCTGCGCCGCACTCGCCGTGCGCCAGAGTCCGTAGGGACGCTCCTCGGAGGGGCTCGAAGTGGCGGTGGGGGCGAGACCGTTCACGCCCTTGGAATTCAGGCAGGTGCGCATGATGACGCGTCGCGCCTGACCGATGAGCTGCTCGCTGTCATGGTCGAGCGAGTAGTCGTCGACGGCGAGGACGACCTGCCCACGCTCCCGGTCGAGGTGAGCCGTCGCCGACGTGTCGGGCTGGACGTCGGGCGCGCCGGACTGGGCACACGCGCTCGCACTGAGTGCGATGCCAGCGATGACGGCGAGGCGGAATGGACGAGGATCGGGGCGCACGAGGGACCTCCATGGTGAAGCGCGAACTGGAAGGAAAGGGGGCACCTGCACGCCCATCCGCTGGTGCGCGTGCAGGTGCTCCCCGCGGTGGGTCAGACTCGCTCCCAGCTGCTGATCCGGTCATTCCACGTCAGCCCGATTCGAATCGTGTACGCCCGGAGATCGGACCAGTTGTCCCTCGTCGTGAAGCTGCGTCCAAGGAAGCCTGCGTCCTCCCAGAATCGGGTCTGTGCGCCGTAGGTCTTCACGGAAGATATCCGTTCGTTCAGCGAGCCGACATTGGCCAGTCACCAGCGCGGCCTGGCAGCCGGCTTCCGGGGCGCCGAGGCGTTGGGTCGGGTCGGTGCGCTCGTTGCAGGTGGCGTGAATGACGGCGAGCCGGATCTCCTCCTGCTTCGCCGCGGCGCTCGCGGCGGCGGCCCTGCACCTCGGTGGTGTACCCGTGTACGCCTCGTTGAAGCCGGGGTCGCTCTCGTCGCTCCACCCGCCGGGCGGGGGCGTGGTCCCCACCGCCGCCTTTGCCGGGGGATGCCTTAAGGCCGCAGGAGCGGCAGGTGCCCGGCGAGGTCTGCGCGGACGCCCGAGGCGCGCACGGCCCCGGAGGCCCGCGCGTCGTCCCAGGTCAGCAGGCCGGTGGCCAGGGACAGCCACGTCACCGGGTCCGTCTCCACCACGTTCGGCGGGGTGCCGCGGGTGTGCCGCGGCCCCGGGATGCACTGCGCGACGCCGAAGGGCGGCACTCGCACCTCCACGGAGTTCCCGGGGGCGCGCGTCGCCAGCTCCTCGAGGGCGAACCGCACCGCGGTGGCGCGGGTGCTCCGCGGCAGCGCGGCCGCGGCGGCCGGGTCCTCCGCGTGCGCGCGGGCCCAGGCCGTCAGGGCCGCGTGCCCCTCGACCACCGGCACCCGCCGCTTGGGGACCGAGCCCGTGGTCACGCGCCCACCAGCTGACGCACCGGCGCGGCCAGGCGCACCTCGCCCACCGGTGCCCCGCGGCCCAGGATGCTCGGCGCCACCCGCGCGGAGACCTCCGCCAGGCGTCCGGCGTCGACCTGGTCCGCCGCGAAGCGGCCCAGCAGCGCCAGGGCGACGAGGTTGCCGGCGCGCGTGCCGCCGTCGAGCGCCTTGACGGCCACGGCGGTGCCGTCCGGGGCGCCCATCGCCATGACACCGTCCGCGCCGAGCTTGGCGACCAGGCCCAGCTCCTCCATGACCACCGTGTTCGCCTTCCCCGGCCCGTGCACCGCCCACGGATGCGCGAGCATCGCCCGGGCCACGGCCGCCGCGTGCGGCTCCGCGCCCTCCCGGCCCGGCGCCCCGGACACGGCGCCGATGCCGCGGGCCAGCCCGGCCAGCGAGACCACCGCCGCCGGGGCTCCGCAGCCGTCCACGCCCGTGTGCGCGACCGGCTCGCCGCAGTACTCGGCGATCACCGCGTCCACCTCCCGCTGGAGGGGGTGCTCCGGGTCCAGGTAGGTGCCGACGTCGTGCCCGGAGGCAGCGCACGCCGCGAGGAAGCCGGCGTGCTTGCCGGAGCAGTTGTAGGCCAGCGGCGTGGCGATCTCCGCGGTGCCGGCCTGCGCGGCCAGCCGGGCCACCTCTCCGGCGACCTCGGGGAGCACGGACGGGCACTGCAGCGCCTCCGGGGCGAGGCCGTGGTCTGCGAGGACCCGCGCCGCCAGCTGCTGGTGCGCCTCGGAGCCGGTGTGCGAGCCGCATGCGATGGCCAGCGCCTCGCCCTCCAGCCGCGCCCCCTGGCGCAGGGACGCGATCGCCTGGAACGGCTTGAGCGTGGAGCGCGGGTAGATCAGCGCGTCGGCCGGGCCGAGGGCGGCCAACACATCCCCGTCCGGCCCCGTGACGACGGCGGCCCCCGCCGTGCGCGACTCCACGAAGCCGCTGCGCACCACCTCGACGAGCTCGACGGCGTCGGCCAGGGCGAAGGTCTGCCCGGCGGGGGCGGCGGAGGTCTGCGTCATGGGGCCAGCGTAGCGAGGGCCTCTGGGGTGCGGGGG
>NZ_JAKRNH010000102.1:0-8733 GCF_022346985.1 Micrococcus sp. ACRRV | reverse complement strand
ACGACGACGCGGGCGTCATGCGGGGGCGGGCGGATTCGTGACCTTGGTCACGTCCAGGTGGAGCCCCCTACCGGATTCGAACCGGTGACCCTCTGTTTACAAGGCAGATGCTCTGGCCAGCTGAGCTAAGGGGGCGTGCCCGGGCTGGGCCGCGGGCGGTCCCAGCCTAGAGCAGGAACGACGGGGGCGGGGCCGCACCGGTGCCGGTGCGACCCCGCCCCGCGGGCTCCGAGCGCGCGGCCCGGGCGGAGGGCGTCAGCCCTCGACCATCGGCTTCGCCCAGTCCACGAAGGACTTGTCGCCGCCGTCGGTGGACCAGTTCTTCCCGTTGACGAACACGGTGGGCGTGCCGGCCACGCTGGCGGCCTTGGCCTTGTTCGTGGCCCACTCCACGGCGGGGCGGTACGTGTTGTCCTTGAGGCAGCCCTCGATGTCCACACCGAGGGCGTCGGCGCGCTGGATCAGCTCGTCGTCGGACAGGCCCTTGCCGCCGTGGCCCTCCCAGGCCATGAACAGGCCGGTCGTGAACTCGTTGTACGCCTCGGGCTTGGCGGCGGCCACGCAGTAGGCGGCGTTGGCCGACCGGGCCGAGTAGTTCTTGTTGTTCGGGGCGCTGAGGAAGTTCACCATGCGGTACTCGACGGTGGCCTTGCCGTCCCTCAGCCAGGACTGCAGCTGCTCGGAGTTCTGCGACTCGAACTCGGCGCAGTGGACGCAGTTGAAGTCGGCGTAGACCACGATCTGGGCCGGCTCGCCGTCCGCGGGCTCCCCGGCGGCGGGGATCGTCGTCAGCTCCTCCGGGGCCGTGGCGGTCTCGGGCACGGCCACGGAGGAGGAGTCCACCTGACGCTCGCTCTTCCCGGAGTCCGCGAGCGCGGTGGCGGAGGTCATCTCGACGCCACCCTCCTCGTTCACGACGCCGGGCACCGGCCCGGTGGCGGAGATCTCGGTGCCCTGGTTGCCCTTGACCACGAATCCCACGATCAGGCCGATCACGAGGACCGCGGCGAGCACGGCGCCCCAGATCGTGGCGGTGCGGCGGCGGCGGGCCTTCTTCTGCTGGTCCACCTGCATCTGACGGGCGCGGGCGCGGGCGTCCACCTCGGACGGCGCCGGGTTCCTGCTGGCCACTGGTCCTCCTGGATGGGTCGGGGCCGGATGGGTCGGGGCGAGCCTACCCGCCGCACCTGGGAGGGCCGCCGGGGCGTCTGCGATGATCGGCGGATGGACGAGCACGAGCAGCCCCGGACCGACCCCGCCGACCGTCTCACCGTCACCGCCGCGCCTTCGGGGGACGCCTCGGAGGATCCGGCCACGTCCCTGCTGGCTCTGCCCTGGGAGCGGCCGCTGGAGGACTGGCCGGCGGAGGTGCTCGCCGCGCTGCCCCGCGGCATCTCCCGACACGTGGTGCGGTTCGCGCGGATGGGCGCGGGCGTCGTCGCGGTCAAGGAGACCACCGAGGAGCTCGCGTTCCGGGAGTACCGGCTGCTGCGGGAGCTCGAGGACCGCCCCAGCCCGTCGGTGGTGCCGGTGGCCGTGGTCACCGGGCGCACCCGCGAGGACGGCACCGCGCTGCCCGCGGCCCTCGTGACCCGGCACCTGCGCTTCTCCCTGCCCTACCGCGCCGTGTTCTCCGAACGCATGGAGCGGCGCACCCTGGTCCGCCTCATGGACGCCCTGGCGCTGCTGCTCGTGGAGCTGCACCTGGAGGGGTTCTTCTGGGGGGACGTCTCCCTGTCCAACGTGCTGTTCCGGCGTGACGCCGGCGGGTTCGCCGCGCACCTCGTGGACGCCGAGACCGGCGAGCTGCGCGAGCGGCTCTCCACCGGTCAGCGCGAGCACGACCTCGACGTGGCACGGGTGAACATCGGCGGGGAGCTGCTGGACCTGCACGCCAGCGGGCTCGCGGACCCCGACGTCGACGCGATCGCCACCCCGGACCTCTTCGTGGAGTCCTACCGGCAGCTCTGGCAGCAGCTCACCGAGCCCACCGTGTTCCCCCGGGGGGAGCCGTGGCGCATGGACCGCCGGTTCCGACGCCTGACCGAGCTGGGCTTCGAGGTGGAGGAGTACTCGCTGCGCGCCGCGGACGCCCCCGGGATGATGGTGGCCCAGCCCACCGACGTGAACTCCGGCTACCACCGGCGCCGCCTCGAGCGGCTCACCGGGCTGCACGTGCAGGAGAACCAGGCGCGGCGGCTGCTCGTGGACATCGAGGCGGCCCGCCGCTCGTGGGACCCCTTCATGGACATGGACCACGCCGCGCACCGCTGGGTGATCGAGGTGTTCGACCCCGTGGTGCGCTCCGTGCCCCTGGAGCTCCGCGCCAAGCTCGAGCCGGCCGAGGTCATGCACCAGCTGCTGGAGCACCGCTGGTACCTGTCCGAGGCGCGCGGACAGGCCGTGCCCCTGGACGAGGCCGTGGACTCCTACGTGGAGACCGTCCTGCGCGCGCGGCGGGACGAGGACGCCCTCGCCCTGCACCCCACCACCACGATGCTGCGGGCCGTCCCCGCCCCGGAGGCGGACCCGGAGGGCTGACCGAGCCGTCGGACGCCCCCGGGGCCGACGGCGTCAGCCCTGGGCGGCGGGGGCCCGGTGCAGCAGCAGGAAGCCGGGCGCGGGCACGGACCCGGGGACCTCCCACGGACGCCCCGAGGAGCCGAGCGGGCCGGCGTCGCAGTGGCCGGCCACCAGCACGGCGTCCTTGAGGTCGTCCGGGACGGACATGGGCTCGTCCCCCAGGGCGGTGAGCAGGACCGCGTCCCCGGAGCCGTCCGCGGCGAGGCGGTCCATGCGCACGTGGCGGGCGCCGGGCTCCACGGTCACGCGGGTGCGGGAACGGTCCGGGTCCGTCAGGGCGGGCAGCGCACGTCGCGCGGCGAGCAGCCCGCGGTACGCCTCCAGGATCCGCGCCCCGCGGCCGGGACCGCCGGGGGCGGCGCCGGCGGCCGCCTCCGCCTCCGAGGGGGCGCCGGAGTGCCCGCGGGGCGCGGGCTCGAGGGCGGACCAGTCCAGCACGGCACCGTCCCGGGTGGCCGGGTCCTGCGGGTCGGGGACCTCGTGCGCGGCCCAGCCGTGGGCGCCGAACTCGCGGCGCCGGCCCTCGCGGACGGCCTGGGCGAGCTCGGGCTCGCGGTGCGCGGTGAAGAACGGCCACGGGGTGGTGGCGGCGAACTCCTCCCCCATGAACAGCATCGGCGTGAACGGCCCCGCGAGCAGCAGGGCGGCCTCGGCCGCGAGCGCCCCCTCGGTGAGGGCCGCGGCGGTGCGGTCGCCGGCGGCCCGGTTCCCCACCTGGTCGTGGTTCTGGATGCTGACCACGAACGCGTGGGACGGCACGGAGGCCGGCACGGGGCGACCGTGGTCGTGGCCGCGGAAGGTGGAGCGCGTGCCGTCGTGGAAGTAGACGCGCTCCATCACCTTGGCGACGGCCTCGAGCGGGGCGAAGTCGGCGTAGTAGCCGTGGGTCTCGCCCGTGGCGGCCACGTGCAGGGCGTGGTGGACGTCGTCGTCCCAGGCGCCGGCCAGGCCGAGGCCGCCGGCGGAGCGGGACAGCACGACGCGCGGGTCGTTGCGGTCCCACTCGACCATCAGGGGCACGGGGCGTCCGGCGCGGGCGGCGATCCCGTCGGCGAGGACGGCCATCTCCTCGAGGAGGTGCACGGCGCGGGTGTCCACGAGGGCGTGCACGGCGTCGAGGCGGAGCCCGTCGACGTGCATCTCCTCGAGCCAGAGGCGGACGTTGTCCAGGATGAGCGCCCGGACCTCGTCCGAGTCGGGGCCGTCCAGGTTGGGGCCGTCGCCCCAGCCGGTGCCGTGGTCCGTGAGGTAGGGGCCCAACACGTTCAGGTAGTTCCCGGAGGGGCCGGCGTGGTTGTGGACCACGTCCTGGACGACGCCCAGCCCCGCGGCGTGGGCGGCGTCCACGAACCGCCGGTAGGCCTCGGGACCGCCGTAGGACTCGTCCACGGCGTTCCAGGCCACGCCGTCGTAGCCCCAGTTGCGGTCCCCGGACCACGAGTTCACGGGCAGCAGCTCCACGTGGGTGACGCCGAGGTCCACGAGGTGCGGGAGCCGTTCGATCGCGGAGTCCAGGGTGCCGTCCGGGGTGAACGTGCCCACGTGCAGCTCGTAGAGCACGGCGCCGCGCAGGCCGCCGCCCTGCGGGGCGGCCGGGTCCTTCTCGACGCCGGCCGGGCCGGTCCAGTCCGCGTCCGTCCAGGGGAAGTCGGCGGCCTCGAGGTCGCGGCGGGAGGGCCCGTGCACGGTGTCGGGCTGGCGCCGCGAGCGCGGGTCCGGCACGGGGTCGGCACCGTCCACCCGGAAGCCGTAGCCGGGGTTGCCGTCCTGGAGGGCCGCGGCCGCGGCGCGGGCGTCCGCGCCGGGCAGCCACCAGCCGCCGGGGCCGCGTTCCAGGGCATGCGCGGAGGTCACGGGCCACCGGTCGGCGGTGTCGTGGAGGTCGCCGGCGGCGGCGTCCACGAGGACCAGCTCCACGGCCTCAGCGTGGGGGGCCCACACGGCGTAGGGGGTGGCCCGCGCCGCGGCGACGGCGGCGCGCTCCGCTCCGGCCGGATCCAGTGGATCCACGGGGAGCGGGGAGTCCAGCGGATCCACGGGGAGCGGGGAGTCCAGCGGATCCACGGGGAGGTCGGCGGCCGGGCGGCCTGCGGGGGTGCTCATGCGGTCTCCTCCTCCGGCAGCAGCAGGGCCACCGGCAGCTGGCTGAGGACGTCGTCCACGCGGACGGCGCCCCGGGCGTCGGGGGTCACGGCCCGGCCCGTGACGGCGCACCGCCAGCGGCCGGGGGGCAGGCTCACCACGGTCTCGCGCCAGCCGCCGGCGGCGGCGAGCGTGAGGGGCAGGCGGGTGGCCAGGGCGAGGGCGCCGCCGCGGCTGAACGCGATCAGGTGCGCCGCGGCGGGCCCGTCCACGTCCAGGGGACGGTACCCGTGGAACAGCTCGGGCCGGTCCCGACGGGCGCGCAGGGCGCGGCTGACCACCAGGAGCTTGGCGGCCTCGGGCTCGTCCAGGGTGGGGGCGTGGCCGGCGTCGAGGCGGTCGAGGAGGTCTGCTCGGGCCTCGAAGTCCACGGCCCGCCTGTTGTCCGGGTCCACGAGGGTGGGGAACGGGATCTCGGTGCCCTGGTACACGTCCGGCACGCCGGGCGCGGCGAGCTGCACGAGCTTGCGGCCCAGCTGCACGGTCAGCCCGGGCTCGGCGATCCGGTCCGCGATCTCCTGGACCACGGCCCGGGCGGCGCTGTCCGGGGCGACGACGTCCGCCGCCAACGCCCGCAGCCGGCCCTCGTAGGCGTCGTCCTGGGCGGTCCAGGAGGTGTGCTCCTGGCCCTCACGGGCGGACTTGAGCAGGAACTCCTCGAGGCGGTCGGCCTCCGGCGCGGTGCCGTCCGTGGGCCAGACGCCCACGATCGACTCCCAGACCAGCTCCTCCAGCCCCGGGGCGTCCAGCGGGTGCGCCGTGCGCAATCGGGCGAGGGCGTCCTCCCAGGAGGCCGGCTCCTCGGCGAGCGCGGTGATCCGCGCGCGCACGTCCTCGCTGCGCTTGGTGTCGTGGGTGGTGAGGGCGGTCATGGTCGTCGGCCAGGACGCCTGGCGGGCCCGCTGCAGGGCGTGGAACCCGGCGAGCGGCAGGTCCAGGTGTGCCGGGTCCCCGCCGACCTCGTTCAGGTTCGCCCAGCGGGTCCAGCGGTAGAAGGAGCGGTCCTCCACGCCCTTGGCCATGACCATGCCGGAGGTCTGCTGGAAGCGCCGGGCCACGGGCGAGTCCGGGTCGGCGAGGACCCGGGCGACGTCGTCGAGCACGTCCGCGCGCTCGGGGTGCGCGGCGCGGGCCCGCGCCACGGCCGCGGCCAGCCGCTCGGCGCCCACGGGCAGGTAGGTGCGGTACACGTCCAGGGAGGCCAGGACGTCGGCGAAGGCCTCCGTCAGCGCCTCGTCCGAGTGCGCCCCGAGGACGACGGCGGCGCGCGCCTCCCGCACCAGGCGGGCGGTCTCCGCGGCGAGGGAGCCGGTGGCCACGTCCCGCTTGGCCTCGGCGATGAGCGCCTCCCAGGCGGCACGGGCGGCGTCGTCCGCGGCGGGGCCGTCCGGGTCGGCGGGCATGAACACGCGCTCGAGCTCGCCGAGGGCGTCATAGCCGGTGGTGCCGTCCACGGGCCAGGCGGCGGGCAGGTCCTCGCCGGGCTCGAGGATCTTCTCCACCACGAGGTAGCCCTCGGGCAGGACGCGCTCGCGCAGGGCGCGCAGGTAGGCGCCCGGGTCCGTCAGGCCGTCCGGATGGTCGATGCGCAGGCCGTGCACGAGCCCCTCGGAGACCCAGCGGCCGATCTCGACGTGCGTGGCGTCGAACACCTCCGGGTCCTCGACGCGCAGGCCGGCCAGCGTGGTGACCGTGAAGAAGCGGCGGTAGTTCAGCTCGGCGTCCCCGCGGCGCCAGTGGACCAGGCGGTAGTGCTGCCGGTCGTGGACGGCGCGGCCCAGGCGGGCGGCGTCGTCCGTGGGGGCGGCGGGGTCGGCGCCGGCGAACACCTCGGCGGCGCGCAGGCCGGTCTCCTCCTCGGCGGCGGCCAGGGACCCGGGGGCCAGCGGGTACGCGGTGTCCCAGTGCCGCAGCACGCCGTGCTCCCCGGCGGACGGGTCCACGATCAGCTGGTCCAGCCCGGCCTCGGCGCCGCGCGGGTCCCCCTCCGGGCCGTCGCCGAGCACGGGCAGCAGGACGCGGCCGTCCCCGGCCTCCCAGTCCACGTCGAACCACGCGGCGTGGGCGGCCTCCGGGCCGTGGGCCAGCAGGTCGGCCCAGGCCGGGTTGGCCAGCGGCGTGGCGACGCCCAGGTGGTTGGGGACCACGTCCACGAGCAGCCGCATGCCGGCCTCGTGCGCGGCGGCCGCGAGCGCGGCCAGGGCCTCGGGTCCGCCGCGGGCGGGGTCCACGCGGGCGGGGTCCACGACGTCGTACCCGTGGTCCGATCCGGGGTCGGCGGCGAGGATCGGGGAGAGGTAGAGCCAGTCCACGCCGAGGCGGCGCAGATAGGGCACCAGCCCGGCCACGGAGTCCAGGGGCAGGTCCGGTCCCACCTGGAGGCGGTAGGTCGAGGCGGGCGCGGAGACGGCGTCGGTGTGGCTCACGCGGCGACACTAACAGCGGTGCCCGACGCGACAGCAGGGCCGGTCCGCGCCCTGGTCAGCCCCCGATGGGAGGTGACTCGACGAGCTCCGCCCCGTAGACGGGCTCCCCGTCCTGCTCCACGGCCATGTACTGGTCCTCCTCGCGGGTGCCGTCCGGATGGACCAGGTCCACGGTCACGCCGGAGCCGGACTGGCGGACGTCCTCCACCTCCGCCCCGTACTTCTGCCGGACGTTGCCGCGCAGGGCGTCGAAGCCCTGGACGTGCGCCACGGCCCCCCAGACGGCGAGCGCCAGGGCGAGCACGAGCGCCCCGTACCCCACCCGGCGCTGCAGCCGCGTGTTCTCCAGGACGCGCATGACCACATGGGAGCCGGCGGCGGCCTGGCGGCGACGGTGGTCGCGCTCGCGCCACCGCCCTGCCAGCGCGAGGGACACGCCCACCACGGCGGCGACGGCGGCCGCCCAGTAGAGGAGCCAGGGGGTCTGCAGATCCACGGGGGCGAACGTCATGGGCGTCCCTTCAGCGCGGCCCGTGGGTGCACAGGCGGTTCAGGGCAGGGTCTCACCTCGGGCGGCGGTCCACAAGCGGTGCCACTGGGCGCCGTCCATGCGGGCGGCGGCGTCGGCGGCCTGGGCGCAGGAGGCGATCCGGGCCGGGTCCTGCGTGCCGACCACGGGGCGCACGCCCCACGGCAGGCGCAGCAGCCAGGCCAGCACCACGGCCTCCCGGCTCACCTCGAGCTCGCGGGCCACCCGGGCGACGACGGCGGGCGCCCCTCCGGCGGCCGCGAGCGCGGCCTGCTCGGCGGGGTCCGCGGGCACGGTGCCGTCGGAGCCGCGGGTGAACCGGCCCTGGCCGAGCGGGCCCCACGCCTGGATCTCGATCCCCTCCCCCGCGCACACCTCGCCGAGGTCCCCGGCGCCGCCGTCGGGCGCGGCCGCGGGGTGGTTGGCCAGGACCACGGACTCCACGAGCATCCGGTGGTGCAGGCCGAGCTCCACCTGCACGCAAGCGAGCCCGGTGCCGTCGGCGGAGACCTCCCGCAGCGCGTGCTGGTACTCGAGGACGCGCCGGGTGCCCATGTTGGAGACGCCGAGGGCGTCCACGCGGCCGGCCTCGCGGGCGTCGAGGAAGGCGCGGACGGTGTCCGACACGGGGGTCAGCACGTCCGGGCGGTGGACCACCAGCGTGTCCACGCGGTCGAGGCCGAGCCGCTCCAGGGAGAGGGCCAGGCGGTCGTGGAGGTAGGCCGGGGAGTTGTCGTAGCGGACGGCCGGGGTGCCGTCCGGGCCGGGCTCGTGGAGGACGATCCCGGACTTGGTCTGCACGCGCAGCCGGGTCCGCTCGGCGGGGTCGAGCTCGGCCAGCAGCGCACCCACGGTCTCCTCGGACGCCCCGGCCCCGTAGATGTCGGCGGTGTCCAGCAGCCCGATGCCGGCCTCCAGCCCGGCGCGCAGGGCACCGCGGGCGCGCTCGACGTCGCCCCAGCCCATCGTGCCGAGGATCAGGGGCGAGGCGGCGGGGGTCTGCGGGGCGGTGTCCTGCGCGGTCATGGTCCCGGCTGGAGGCCGGCATCGGGC
>NZ_JAKRNH010000101.1:0-8755 GCF_022346985.1 Micrococcus sp. ACRRV | reverse complement strand
GGTGTGCACGGGGGTCTCCCGGTGGGCGAGGGGACGGGGCGGGATCCGGCCGGGCCGGTGATGGTCGGACCACTGTGGTCAGACCAAGGAGCGTACTGTGAGACCGGTCACCTTGCAAGGGGCTGGCATGATATGGTCTGACCACTACGGCACCCGTGTGCTGCCGCACAGCACGGCGCCCCAGGCGCCCCGTCCGGAACGGAGACCGGCATGAGAATCGCCCTGTTCGCCACGTGCATCGTGGACGCGATGTATCCCAAGGTGGCCCTCGCCACCGTCCGCATCCTCGAGCGGCTCGGCCATGAGGTCGTCTTCCCGCCCGGCCAGGTCTGCTGCTCGCAGATGCACGTCAACAGTGGGTACGTGGAGGACGCCCTGCCCGTGGTGCGCAACCACGTCCGCACCTTCATGAAGGCCGACTACGACCTCGCCGTCGCCCCCTCCGGATCCTGCGTGGCCTCGCTCGGCCACCAGCAGCCGGACGTCGCCCGCTCCTGCGGGGACGAGGGGCTGGCCCGCGACGCCGAGGTCGTCGCCTCCCGCACCCTCGAGCTGTCCCAGCTGCTCACGGACGTCCTCGGCGTGACGGATGCCGCGGCCCAGCTCGGCTCCTGGTTCCCGCACACCGTGACCTACCACCCCTCCTGCCACGGCATGCGCCTGCTGCGCCTGGGCACGCGCCAGGAGGACCTGCTGCGCACCGTCGCGGACATCGACCTGCGCCCGCTGCCGGACGCCGAGGAGTGCTGCGGCTTCGGCGGCACCTTCTCCCTGAAGAACCCGGACGTCTCCGCCGCCATCGCGGAGGAGAAGATCGAGAAGGTCACCGCGTCCGGCGCCTCGATCTGCACGGGCGGCGACGCCTCCTGCCTGCTCCACCTGGGCGGGGCCATGCACCGTCGAGAGGCGCGCGGCCAGGACGGCCGCCCCCTGCGCACCGTCCACCTCGCCGAGATCCTCGCGGCCACCCGGGAGAACCCGCTCGAGGTCGACGGCCCCGTCGAACTGTCCATTCCCGCGTCGGCCGGCGCCCGCCGCGGACCGTCCGCCCGTGTCGAGGAGGCCCACCGATGAGCACCGCACCCACCCGCGTGCGCCTGGGAATGCCCACCCTCCGCCCCGTCCACGGCGAGGGCGAGATCCTGCTGAAAACCCCGTTCCCCGAGTCCGCCCGCGAGCAGCTGGGGAACGGCCAGATGCGCGCCAACATCCGCCGGGCCACCCACACCATCCGTGCCAAGCGTGCCGGCGTCGTCGGGGAGCTGCCGGACTGGCAGGAGCTGCGCGCCGCCGGCTCCGCGCTGAAGCAGTCCGTCATGGCGGACCTGCCCGCGCTCCTCGAGCGGCTCGAGTCCGAGGTCACCGCGCGCGGCGGCGTCGTGCACTGGGCCCGGGACGCGGCCGAGGCCAACCGCATCATCACGGAGCTCGTCACCGCCAAGGGCGTGGACGAGGTGATCAAGGTCAAGTCCATGGCCACCCAGGAGATCGGCCTGGACGCCGCGCTCGCGCAGGCCGGCGTGGCCGCCGTCGAGACGGACCTGGCGGAGCTCATCGTCCAGCTCGGCCACGACCGGCCCAGCCACATCCTCGTCCCGGCGATCCACCGCAACCGCCGGGAGATCCGGGACATCTTCCTCCGGGAGATGCCGGAGACGGACGAGAGCCTCACCTCCGAGCCGGCCGATCTGGCCGAGGCCTCACGCCGGCACCTGCGCGAGAAGTTCCTGAGCACGAAGGTGGCGATCTCCGGGGCGAACTTCGGCGTCGCCGAGACGGGCACGCTCGCCGTCGTCGAGTCGGAGGGCAACGGCCGCATGTGCCTGACCCTGCCGGAGACGCTGATCACCGTGATGGGCATCGAGAAGCTCGTGCCCACCTTCGAGGACCTCGAGGTGTTCCTGCAGCTGCTGCCGCGCTCGTCCACGGGTGAGCGGATGAACCCGTACACCTCCATGTGGACGGGCGTCACCGAGGGCGACGGCCCCCAGGAGTTCCACCTGGTCCTGCTGGACAACGGCCGCTCGGCGGTGCTGTCCGACCCGAAGGGCCGTTCCGCGCTGCACTGCATCCGCTGCTCGGCGTGCATGAACGTGTGCCCCGTGTACGAGCAGACCGGCGGCCACGCCTACGGCTCCGTCTACCCGGGTCCGATCGGCGCGATCCTCTCCCCGCAGCTCACCGGTGTGGACGCGGGGGAGAACGGCACTCTGCCCTACGCCTCCTCGCTGTGCGGCGCGTGCTACGACGTGTGCCCCGTGGCGATCGACATCCCCTCGATCCTCATCCACCTCCGGGACGAGGACGTGCAGGCCACCCACGCCGCCCGGAAGGCGCTGCGCACGGAGGGGGACGGCGACGCCGGACCCCTGGCCCGTGCCAAGGCGGCGGTGGAGTCCGTCACGCCCTCGCAGATGGACGTCGCGATGAAGGGCGCCTCCGTGGTGATGTCCTCGGGTCGGCGCATGTCGCTGGCCGAGCGGGGCCTCGGGCTGGGGCGGGTCGCGGCCGGGCCGGACCGGGTGCTCGGCTGGCTGCCGGGCATCGCCGGCGGGTGGACCGACGAGCGTGACGTGCCGGCGCCCCCGCGGGAGTCCTTCCGCAACTGGTGGGCCCGCCACAAGGATGAGACCGAGCACCGGACCGCCCTGGACGGCGTCGCCGGGCTGGACCGCCAGGAGGACGAGCACGTCGAGGAGGACGGACGATGAGCGAGGCGAAGGCCGAGATCCTGCGGCGCATCCGCGAGGCGACGGCGGACGGGCCGGTCGCGGACCCGGTGCAGCGCACCTACCGGCGGACCTCCTCCCGGGACCGGGCCGAGGTGGTGGAGATGCTGCGCGATCGGCTGATCGACTACCGGGCCTCCGTGCGGGACGAGACGGAGGAGACGGTGGCCGCGGCCATCGCCGAGCTGCTCGGCCCGGACGCCCGGTACGTGGTGCCGGCCGGTCTGGAGCCCGACTGGCTCCCCGCGGACTCGCGCGGGGCCGGCCGGGAGCGCATCACGGAGCCCGCGGTGGGTCACACGGGGGAGCGGGCCGCGGTCCGCGGCGCCCACGACGGCGAGCGCGAGCCCCTCAGCGTGGACGCGCTGAACGAGGTGGACGCGGTGGTGACGTCCTCGACGGTCTCCTGCGCGGAGACCGGGACGATCTTCCTGAGCGGCCGCCCGGACGAGGGCCGCCGGGCGATCACCCTGGTCCCGGACCACCACGTGTGCATCGTGCCGCTGGACTCCGTGGTGGAGCTCTTCCCGGAGGCGCTGGCCCGCGTGGAGGCGACGGCGCCGATCACCATGATCTCCGGGCCCTCGGCCACGAGCGACATCGAGCTCGAGCGCGTCGAAGGCGTGCACGGGCCGCGTCGCCTGGACGTGATCCTGCTCGACCGCGCTCGCTGACGCGGGCGCGGTCGGGCAGGCGCCGGGCGGCTCAGGCCCCCTCGACGACGGTGCCGCCGGTGCGGCCCGTCTCGAGGCGGTCCTGACGCTCCCGTACGCCGCTGTACAGGGCGACGAACAGCAGCGCGAGACCGGCGGTCACGAGCATGTGGCCGAGTCCGGCGATGCCCGGGATGCCCGCCGAGGCCTCGGCGGGCGTCAGGCCGTCCACGGTGAGGCCGCCGCGCACGGCCATCATCACGGACGTGACCAGCACGCCCAGGTGGAAGAGCCAGAAGAACCAGGTGAACGGGCCGCGGCCGGTCAGGCCGAAGACCGCGTCGAGGGCGAGGACCACCAGGGTCACGGTCAGCCCCAGGCCCAGCAGATGCGTGTGCACGGTGCCGAGCTCGGTGGCGCCGGTGAACTCGTGGGCCTTGGTGTACTCGCGGTAGAACAGGCCCGAGGCGAGGCCGAGGACGGCCAGCACGAGGACGGGCCACATCAGGACGTGCAGGGTCAGACCGACGGTCATGCGGATGCTCCTTGCGGGTCGGGGGACGGGGGGATCAGGACACGGAGGCCGCGACGCGCTCGACCTGCGGCAGGTCCTCGGTCGCGGGGTCGAAGTCGCCGGTCACGCGCGCGATCTGGTCGAAGTCGAAGTCCTGGCCGGAGCGGACGGGCAGCCCCCAGCACACGAGGAAGGACACGGCGTAGTCCACGAGCGAACCCGTGAGGGTGGCGTAGTCCCGCAGGAACCCGTAGCCGAGGAACAGCATCACGACCGAGGCGATCGCGCCGACGACGACCGCGGGGCGCAGGCCGAAGAAGCCGAAGCACATGATGCCCAGCGCGACGCCCACACCGAGGATCGCGAGGGTCTCCACCACGAACGCCCAGGCGCCCTCGAGCGGGAACCACTCGAAGCGCACGGGCAGGAACACGGCCAGCGCGGCGAGCACGGACACCGTGAACGCGACGTTGGTGATCCTGCCCCAATCGACGAGAGGGCGGACAGGTCCGAGTCGGCGGTGGAGGACAGCGAGCCGATGATCATCAGGAACGCCAGGGCCACGAGCGCCAGCGGCAGGTGGTCGGCGACCATCTGCGGCAGGAGGTTGTTGACGTCGCCGTCGAGCGGCTCGACGCCCAGGTAGAGCGCCATGACACCGAGCATGCCGACGGTCTTCTGTGGACTCACCATGGCCCCGCACCGCCTGGCCGAGCGCGGCTGGTGAGCTGAGCTGAGCATGCGGGTGCGGGTCCGACGATCGGCGGCATGAGAGCCGTACAGAAGACCGTGGGCGTGTTCGCCCTGCAGGGGGACGTGCGCGAGCACGTGCACGTCCTCGAGGCGCTCGGCGCCCGCACCCGTCCCGTCCGGAGGCCGGCCGACCTGGCCGGCCTCGACGGGATCGTGCTGCCCGGCGAGGAGTCCTCCGTGATGGACCGCCTGGCCCGGATCATGGGCCTGCGGGACCCCCTCGCCGAGGCCGTCCGCGCCGGCCTGCCCGTCTACGGCACGTGCGCGGGGATGATCCTGCTCGCCGCGGGGATCGAGAACCCCGCCCCGGGCCAGGGGAGCCTCGGCGTCCTGGACGTCACGGTGCGCCGCAACGCCTTCGGCTCCCAGGCGGACTCCTTGGAGGCGGACCTGCAGGTGCCGGCCGTATCCGCGGACCCGATGCACGCGGTGCTCATCCGCGCCCCCGCGGTGGTCCGCGTGGGGGAGGGGGTCGAGGTGCTCGCCTCCGTGCCGGCCGCCCGGGCCGTCGCCGCGTCCTCCTCCACGGCCGAGACCGACGACGGCGCCCCCGCCGCCGACCTGCCCGTCGCCGTGCGCGCGGGGAACGTGAGCGCCACGAGCTTCCACCCGGAGGTCACGGGGGACTGGTCGTTCCACCGCGCGTTCCTCGCCGGTCTCTGACCCCTCAGACGCCGGAATCGACTGCGGTCCTGACCCTTCACGGCCCCGTTCGGGGCCCCAGAGGGGTCAGAACCGCAGTCGATTCGGGAGGCACGAGCCGGGGAGCCGGCAGGCGCGGTGGCTCAGGCGCCGTGGCCTGCCCGGCGTCGCGCCTCGGCGGAGAGGAACCGCTCGTACGCCGGCAGGGTGAGGAAGTCCGGGAAGTCCTCCGCGAGGGCCACCGAGGTGAAGATCTCCCGGGCCTCGTCGAAGCGGTCGCCCTCGGTGCGCTCGATCCGGCCGAACTCCTCCTCGGTCACCTGCTCCACCCACTCGCGGGTCACGGTGCGCTCCCCGCCGTCGGTCAGACGGGCGGTAGAGCCGGTCCGGATCCACTGCCAGATCTGGGAGCGGGAGATCTCCGCGGTGGCGGCGTCCTCCATGAGGTTGTGGATGGCGGCGGCGCCGTTGCCCCGCAGCCAGGACTCCACGTACCGGATGCCCACCTCGATGTTCATCCGCAGCCCCTGCTCCGTGATGGAGCCGGTGGTGGACTTGATGTCCACCAGGGCGGCGGCGTCGGGGACCACGTCCTCCCGGCGGCGGGTGCGGATCTGGTTGGGCAGGTCCTTCAGGACGGCGTCGAACACCTCCATGGCCACGGGCACCAGGTCCGGGTGGGCCACCCACGAGCCGTCGAACCCGTCCCCGGCCTCGCGGGTCTTGTCCGAGCGGACCTTCTCCAGGGCGGCCGCGTTGGCCTCCGGGTCCTTCCGGTTCGGGATCTGCGCGGCCATGCCGCCGATCGCCGACGCCCCGCGCCGGTGGCACGTGCGCACGAGCAGCTCGGTGTAGGCCCGCATCATCGGCTGGGTCATCGTCACCTCGGAGCGGTCGGGGAGCACGAAGTCCTCACCCCGCTCGCGGAAGGTCTTGATGACGCTGAAGATGTAGTCCCAGCGCCCCGCGTTGAGGCCGGCGGCGTGGTTGCGCAGCTGGTAGAGGATCTCCTCCATCTCGAACGCCGCGGTGATCGTCTCGATCAGCACGGTGGCCCGGATGGTCCCCTGGGGGATCTCGAGCAGGTCCTGCGCCCGGACGAACACGCAGTTCCACCACCGCGCCTCGAGGTGCGACTCGGTCTTCGGCAGGTAGAAGTACGGGCCGCGGCCCCGGCGCAGCAGCTCCTTCGCGTTGTGGAAGAAGTACAGCGCGAAGTCCGCGAGCGCGCCGGAGACCGGCTGGCCGTCCACGAGGATGCGGTCCTCCATCAGGTGCAGGCCGCGGGGCCGCACGATGATGGTGGGCCGGTCCACGAGCTGCACGCCGCCGAGGGTGTACTCCTTGCCCTCCGGGGTGGTCAGGGAGATGGTCCTGCGGATGGCGTCCTGCAGGTTGACCTGGCCGGCGATCACGTTCTCCCAGGACGGGGTGGAGGAGTCCTCGAAGTCCGCGAGCCAGCACTTGGCGCCGGAGTTCATGGCGTTGATGGTCATCTTCCGGTCCACCGGGCCCGTGATCTCCACGCGGCGGTCCCGCAGGCCGGGGGCCAGCGGAGCGACGTGCCAGGAGTCGTCCTCACGGACCTTGCGGGTGGCCGGGAGGAAGTCGAGGGTCTCGCCCTCGGCGATGCGGCGCCGGCGGGCGGCGCGCTCGTCCATCAGCTCCCGACGGCGTCCCTCGACGCCGCGGTGCAGCGCGGCGAGGAACTCCAGGGCGGCCGAGGTCAGGACGCGGTCCTGGCCGGGGACCGGCTCGCCGAGGACGCGAACGCCGTTGACGGTCGTGTCGGAGTGGGTGGTCTGCAGGGTCATCATGACGGGTTCCTTTGCAGGCGTGAGGTGTCGTCGTCGACAGCTCAGTGGAACTGGCCCGCCTCCGTGGACTCCTTCAGGGCCACGGTGGAGGACTCGGGGTTGACGGCGGTGGAGATGGCGTCGAAGTAGCCGGTGCCGACCTCGCGCTGGTGCTTGGTGGCGGTGTAGCCGCGGGCCTCGTCGGCGAACTCGCGCTCCTGCAGCTCCACGTACGCGGACATCTGGCGCTCGTTGTAGCCCTTGGCCAGGTCGAACATGGAGTGGTTGAGGGCGTGGAAGCCGGCCAGGGTGATGAACTGGAAGGTGTAGCCCATGGCGCCCAGCTCGCGCTGGAACTTGGCGATCGTGGCGTCGTCGAGGTTCTTCTTCCAGTTGAACGACGGCGAGCAGTTGTAGGAGAGCATCTGGTCCGGGAACTCGGACTTGACGGCCTCGGCGAACTTGCGGGCCAGCTCGAGGTCGGGGGTGCCGGTCTCCATCCAGATCAGGTCGGAGTAGGGGGCGTAGGCCTTCGCGCGGGCGATGCAGGGCTCCACGCCGTTCTTGACCTTGTAGAAGCCCTCGGCGGTGCGCTCGCCGGTGATGAACTCGGCGTCGCGCTCGTCGACGTCGGAGGTGATCAGGGTGGCGGCCTCGGCGTCGGTGCGGGCGATGATCACGGAGGGCACCCCGGCGACGTCGGCGGCCAGGCGGGCGGCGTTCAGGGTGCGGACGTGCTGGCCGGTGGGGATGAGGACCTTGCCGCCCAGGTGGCCGCACTTCTTCTCGGAGGCCAGCTGGTCCTCCCAGTGCACGCCGGAGGCGCCGGAGGCGATCATGCCCTTCATGAGCTCGTAGGCGTTGAGCGGGCCGCCGAAGCCGGCCTCGGCGTCGGCGACGATCGGCACGAGGTAGTCCTCGACGGTCTTGATGCCCTCGGACCACTCGATCTGGTCGGCGCGCAGCAGCGCGTTGTTGATGCGGCGGACCACGGCCGGCACGGAGTTGGCCGGGTAGAGGGACTGGTCCGGGTAGGTGTGGCCGGAGAGGTTGGCGTCCGCGGCGACCTGCCAGCCGGAGAGGTAGATGGCGCGGAGGCCGGCCTTGACCTGCTGCACGGCCTGGTTGCCGGTGAGGGCGCCCAGGGCGTTGGTGAACTCGCCCTTGGCGTGCTCGGAGGTCAGCTGCTCCCAGAGCTTCTCGGAGCCGCGGCGGGCGAGGGTGTGCTCCTCCTGGACGCGGCCGCGGAGCTTGGCGACGTCCTCGGCGGTGTGGGTGCGCTCGATGTGGGCCCAGCGGTCGTTGGTGTCCCAGTCCTTCTGGATCTCCTGGGCGATCTGCTGCACGGTCTGCTCGGTCATGGTCCTGGTCCTCTCGGGTGGGGGACGGGGCGGGCCTCCGCGGTGCTGCGGCGGCGTCTCCCCGGGGGGTGTGGAACCACTGTGGCCCGGCGCACACTCGGCCGGGCCCCGGAATCGCAAGAAAGTTCGGGGCCTTCTTCCCGCTCAGTCAAGGAGGAGCATTCTTTGCGTACCGGGCTGTTCATGGTCGGGTCTTTTCCCGCGAGGCGGGTCGTACCCGCGAATATTGACTTCACAAACGGTCTCCCACGTGTGACCGGCGTTACCCTCGTCGGCATGGCCATCCCCACGGACCCCGCCCACGAGC
>NZ_JAKRNH010000100.1:0-8792 GCF_022346985.1 Micrococcus sp. ACRRV | reverse complement strand
TCCCCGGCCGGCCTGCTGGTGATCGCGAAGGCCGCCGCCCGCGCGGGCGCGGACGTGCTCGCCGAGCGCTGGGCCGGCCACCACCCGGCCGTGCCCCTCACCTCGGACGAGCTCGGCGCGGACACCAAGTCCTCCGGCTCGGACTGGGTCACCGACTACGACCGGCGCGCCGAGGACGCCGTGCGCGCCGTGCTCACCGGCTACCGCCCGCACGACGAGATCACGGGGGAGGAGCATGGCTCCACCGCCCCGGCCGAGCCGTCCGGGTACCGCTGGTCCATCGACCCCCTGGACGGCACCACCAACTTCATCCGCGGCCTGCCGCAGTTCGGCACGTCCGTGGCCGTCGAGGGCCCGGTGGACGAGGAGACCGCCGCGCTGCTCGGCGTGCTCCCGGGCTCGCGGCGCTGGCTGGCCGGCGTCGTCGCGGCCCCGGCGCTGGGCCGCACCTGGTTCGCGAGCGCGGGACGGGGCGCGTTCTCCACGGCGGACGCGACGACGGCGGGCGTCGCTGTCCCGGACCGCGACGCCGCCCCTGTGCGGCTCACCGGGCCCGTGCCCGGCCGTTCGGGGCGGCTGCTGGCCACCGGCTTCGGCTACCACCCGGACCGCCGCGCGATGCAGCTGCGTGCGCTCGCGGCCCTGCTGCCGGCCTTCGGCGACGTGCGGCGGATCGGCTCGGCCGCCCTGGACCTGTGCATGGTCGCGGACGGCACGCTCGATGCCTACGCCGAGTTCGGCACGCAGGAGTGGGACTGGGCGGCGGGCGCGCTGATCGCGGACGAGGCCGGCGTGCCCGTGGACCGCCCTGCCTCCGGGGACGGCACGGGGCACCCCGACTGGATGACAGCCGGGGACGTGGACGCGGCCGCCCTCGCGGCGGCGAAGGAGGCGACAGCGTGAGACGGCTGGTCGGCGACCCCTGGTTCTGGCCCGTGCTCTTCGGCGCCGCGGGCGTGGTGTTCCTGGTCTGGGGCACCGTGCGCCGGGACGTGATCGCGATCGTGGCGGGTGTGGCCATGCTCTGGATGGTCTGGCAGTACCTGCCCGCGCTGCGCGTCCGCTCCTGCCCCATGGCGGGGGCGCAGGCCCACGTGGACGCGGGCGGCGTCGTCGTGTTCTGGCGCCCCGCCTGCCGGTACTGCCTCGCACTCATCAAGGACCTGGACCCGGCCCAGCGGGCTGCCGTGTACTGGGTGAACATCTGGACGGACCCGGACGCGGTGCCCGTGCTGCACCGCCTCCACGCCACGCGGGACGGGCACGCCCATGAGGCGGTGCCCACCGTGTGGTCCCGCCGCAGGGACTTCGTGGTGAAGGACGAGGCCACCCGCCGGAGGCTCACGGACATGCTCGGCGCGGTGCGGCACATCCCGGAGTCCGGACGCTGAGAGGGGCCGAGGTGGCGGAGATCGAGAGGACAGTCATGCCGGACATCGTGGACTACAGGGTGATCGCCTTGGCGGACAGCACCCGGCTCGAGGGGTTCCTGGCGCAGCCGCTGGGCCGTCGGTTCCGGCCGTTCGAGGCGGTCGACGCGCGGAAGGGCTACGGGCCTGAGGACTTCGACGCCGAGGGCTTCGAGGTCCGGTTCGGCCGCCCGCCCCTGAACGGCGAGGTCGGATGCACGCTCAGCCACATGAGTGTGCTCCGCGAGTTCGCTGTGGAAGACGGTGCCGTCACCGACGTCCTCGTGGTGGCTGAAGACGACGCGAGGTTCTCCCGGTTCACCAGCGAAGTCTTGAACCGGCTGCTGGAGACGTCTGCGGTCCGTGGTCTCGTCGTCCTGGCCGATCCCTACGGTCCGGTGGACATGCGTGGGCGGCTCGGGGCACCGACTCTGGAAGACAAGCTCCAGCAGTCTCTGCTCAGACGCCGCCTTCGTCCCCTGGCCGGGGCTCCTCGCTTTGCCGTCGGGCGTTGGAGCCGGGGTCTTGTCGGCACGGGCTTCTACCTGGTCAGTCGCGATGCCGCCAAGTACGACATCGCGTGGCGCCTCCGCCACCGGAGGGGAGGCGCTCGATGAGCGACGTGACGGTGCGTGCGCTGCGCCCGGAGGACCACGAGGCGGTGGCGGCCCTGACGCTGGCCTCCTACACGACCGGCGGACATTTCGAGGCGGAGAGCGACTACCTGGAGACCCTGGCCGACGTCGCCGGGCGGGCCGCGGTGGCCGAGGTGCTGGTCGCCGAGCTGGACGGGCAGGTGGCCGGCTCGCTCGTGCTCACCCCGCACGGCTCGCCGATGGCGGAAACCTCCGTGCCGGGGGAGTACGAGTTCCGCATGCTCGCCGTCGACCCCGCGGTCCACCGTCGCGGCGTGGCCACCGCCCTGCTGGCCGAGGTGGTCCGCCGGGCGCGGGCGACACCCGGCGTGGAGGCGATCGCCCTGTCGACCATGACGTCCATGACGGACGCGCACCGGATGTACGAGCGGCTCGGCTTCGTCCGCGTGCCCGACCGCGACTGGCGACTGAGTGACCTCGAGCCGGGCCTGGACCCGGCCGAGGACGCCGGGCCCTTCCTCGTCTACCGACTGCCGCTGACCTGAACCCGGCGCGCGCGGCCGCGCCGGGTCAGTCCGGGCGCGTCGACCGGGCGAGCAGCCCGGGGTGCCGGAGCAGTCGCGGCAGGAGCGCGGCGCTGAACGCGGTGAGCCCGGCCCACGGGCGGAGGTGGGGGCGGATCTCCAGCACGCGGCCGTCCTCGGCCACGGTCACCAGCATCGCGTCGGTCAGCGCCACGCCGAGCGCTCGGGCCCGGCCCAGCACGGTGTGCACCCGGCCGTCGGCGTAGTGCTCCACCCACTCGAGGCCCCGCAGCACCGCGTAGACCTCGCCCAGCAGGAGCGCGACGTCGTCCGGCCCGCGCATCACCGCACCGCCGGCCATGGGCGAGACCAGCCGCACGTCCGGGTGCAGGGCGCCCCGCGCGGCCGCGGCGTCACCGGCCTCACCGGCGCGCAGGAAGCGGGTGAGCGGCGTGTCCGAGCCGCCCACCGGGGCGGCGACGGCGGGCTCCGAGGGGAGGGGCGACGCCGCGGCGGCGGTCCGGTGGTCCATGCCCCCAGACTAGACTCATCTCGACGTCCGACCCACCGCCACGGCGACCGCGCCGACGTGGTGGTCACCCGACCCAGCGCGCGAGGAGATCCATGGCAGAGATCACCCGGGACCAGGTGGAGCATCTGGCCCGCCTGGCCCACATCCGCATGACGGACGAGGAGCTGGACGTCATGTCCGGCGAGCTCGAATCCATCCTGGAGTCCGTCTCCCAGGTCCAGGCAGTGGCCGGGGAGGACGTGGTCCCCACGTCCCACCCCATCCCGCTGGAGAACGTGTTCCGCGAGGACGTGCCCACGGGCATGCTCACGCAGGAACAGGCGCTGGACCAGGCGCCGGACGCCGAGGACGGGCAGTTCAAGGTGCCCGCCATCCTGGACGGGGAGTGATCAGGCCATGACGCAGACCTTCGACGTGAACGCCAGCCTCTCCGCGGACGAGCTCGTCCGCCTCACCGCCCTGCAGATGGCCGAGCGCCTGCGCGCGGGCACCACCACCTCCGTTGAGCTGGTCCAGGCCCACCTGGACCGCATCGCCGCCGTGGACGGGGACCCCCGCTCCGACGCCGCCTCGGACGCCGGGGTGCGCGCCTACCTGCACGTCAACACGGAGGAGGCGCTCGCCGTCGCCGCCGAGGTGGACGCGATCCGCGCCGCCGGCGGCGCCGAGGCCGAGGCCCTGCACCCGCTGGCCGGCGTGCCGGTGGCGCTCAAGGACAACATCGTCACCGTGGGGCAGCCGACGACGGCCGCCTCGAAGATGCTCGACGGCTGGATGAGCCCGTACGACGCCACCGTGGTGGAGCGGATCCGCGCCGCGAAGCTGCCGATCCTCGGCAAGACCAACATGGACGAGTTCGCCATGGGCGGCTCCACCGAGTACTCCGCGTTCGGCGTGACCCGCAATCCGTGGGACGGCCAGCGCGTGCCCGGCGGCTCCGGCGGCGGCTCGGCCGCGGCGGTGGCCGGGTTCCTGGCGCCGTTCGCGCTCGGCTCGGACACCGGCGGCTCCATCCGCGAGCCCGCCGCGTTCACCGGCACCGTGGGCGTGAAGCCCACCTACGGCGCGGTGTCCCGCTACGGCGTGATCGCCATGGCCTCCTCCCTGGACCAGGTGGGCCCGGCCGCCCGCACCGTGGCCGACGCCGCCGCCCTGCAGCAGGTGATCGGCGGGCACGACGCCCACGACTCCACCTCCCTGCCGGAGGAGCAGGCCGACCTCGTGGCCGCCGCGGCGGGCCGCGACCTGGCCGGGCTGAAGGTCGGCGTCGTCACCGACCTGGACGCCGAGGGCTTCCACCCCGGCGTCAAGGCCGCCTTCGACGCGGACGTGCAGGCGCTGCGCGACGCCGGTGCGGAGATCGTGGAGGTCTCCTGCCCGCACTTCGCCGCGGCTCTGGGTGCGTACTACCTGATCATGCCCTCCGAGGTGTCCTCCAACCTGGCCCGCTTCGACGGCGTCCGCTACGGCCACCGCGTGGTCCCGGACGGCGGCGGCACGATCGAGCAGGTCATGGCCGCCAGCCGCGCCGCCGGGTTCGGCGGCGAGGTCAAGCGCCGCATCATCCTGGGCACCTACGCCCTGTCCGCCGGCTACTACGACGCCTACTACGGCTCGGCCCAGAAGGTCCGCACCCTGGTGCAGCAGGACTTCGCGGCCGCGTTCGAGCAGGTCGACGTGCTGCTGACCCCCACGGCGCCGATCCCGGCGTTCCGCCTGGGGGAGCAGACCAAGGACCCGCTGACGATGTACCTGAACGATCTGTTCACCATCCCCGCGAACCTCGCGGGCGTGCCCGGCATCTCCGTGCCCGGTGGCCTCGTGGACGGCCTGCCCTACGGCCTGCAGTTCATGGCCCCGGCCCGCGAGGACGCGCGCCTGTACGAGGTGGGTGCCGCCGTCGAGAAGCTGGTCACCGAACGCGAGGGCGGGCCCCTGTGGGCCCGTGTCCCCGAGCAGCACCCCGGCGCCGCCCGCGCCGCCCAGACCCCCGCAGGAGGCACCAAGTGAGCACCGCAGAGCTGATGGACTTCCAGGAGGCCATGGACCGCTTCGACCCCGTGCTCGGGTTCGAGGTGCACGTGGAGCTGAACACGAAGTCCAAGATCTTCTCCACCGGCGCCAACGCGTTCGGCGACGAACCCAACACCAACGTCACCCCGCTGGACCTGGGCCTGCCCGGCACCCTGCCGGTCCTGAACCGCGAGGCCGTGGAGTCCGCGATCGCGCTGGGCCTGGCCCTGGACGCGCAGATCGCCCCGTCCTGCCGGTTCGCGCGGAAGAACTACTTCTACCCGGACACGCCCAAGAACTTCCAGACGTCCCAGTACGACGAGCCCATCGTGTTCGACGGCCACCTGGACGTGGAGCTCGAGGACGGCACCGTGTTCCGCGTGGAGATCGAGCGCGCCCACCTCGAGGACGACGCCGGCAAGCTCACCCACCAGGGCGGCTCCGGCCGCATCCAGGGCGCCTCGGCGTCGCTGGTGGACTACAACCGCGCCGGCGTGCCGCTGATCGAGATCGTCACCCGGCCCATCGTGGGCGCCGGCGACCGCGCCCCGGAGATCGCGCGCGCCTACGTGACCGCGCTGCGGGACATCGTCAAGGCGATCGGCATCTCCGACGCCCGCATGGAGCACGGCAACGTGCGCTGCGACGCCAACGTCTCCCTCATGGAGAAGGGCGCTTCGGCGTTCGGCACCCGCACGGAGACCAAGAACGTGGGCTCCACGCGCGCCGTCCAGCACGCCGTGACCCACGAGATCCAGCGTCAGGCGGCGATCCTGGCCGCCGGCGGGACCATCACGCAGGAGACCCGCCACTGGCACGAGGACACCCGGACCACCACGTCCGGCCGTCCGAAGTCCGACGCCGACGACTACCGCTACTTCCCCGAGCCGGACCTGCTGCCGGTCGTCGTGGACGAGGCCTGGATCGAGCGCGTGCGGGCCGGGATGCCGGAGCTGCCGGCCGTGCGCAACAAGCGCCTCAAGGGCGAGTGGGGCTTCTCCGACGAGGAGTTCCGCGACGTCGTCAACGCGGGCGTGGCGGACCAGATCGCGCAGACCGTGGAGGCCGGCGCCTCTCCGGCCGCGGCCCGCAAGTGGTGGATGGGCGAGATCGCCCGCCTGGCCAACCTGCGCGAGGTGGAGGCCGCCGAGCTCGGCGTCACCCCGGCGCACGTCGTGGAGATCGAGGAGCTGATCGCCGCGAAGACGATCAACGACAAGATCGCCAAGCAGGTCCTCGGCCTGGTCGCCGACGGCGAGGGTGCGCCGAAGCAGATCGTGGCGGCCCAGGGCCTGGCCGTGGTCTCCGACGACGGTGCGCTCACCGAGGCCGTGGACGCGGCGATCGCCGCGAACCCGGACGTGGCCGAGAAGATCAAGGGCGGCAAGATGCAGGCCGTCGGCGCCCTGATCGGCCCGGTGATGAAGGCCACCCGCGGCCAGGCCGACGCCGGCCGCGTCCGTGAGATCGTGCTGGAGCGGCTCGGCGTGGCGTGAGGCGAATCACCCTGACCGCCCGGCCTCCTCGTGGAGGCCGGGCGGTTTGCGCCCTTATAGTTGAAGCGGCACACGGAGAGATGGAGAACCCCGCCGGGGGTGCGGCTCACGTGCCACCGAAGGAGCGCACATGAGCTGGTCCCCGATGACCCCTGACCGGAACACCGACACCGTCCCCGCCCTCGACCGCCGCCGCGTGGTCCAGGGGCTGGCCTGGACCGCCCCCGCCGTGGCCGTCGCCACCGCCGCCCCCGCGTTCGCCACGTCTCCGCGGTGCTTCAAGACTGTGGACGTGGTGTGGTCGGACATGGGATACAAGCGCACCAGCGCCACCAGCGCCACCTACACCACGGCGGACCCGGACGGGACGGGGCCGATGCGCCCGCTCACGCTGACGGTCGAGAACACCTACAAGGGGTCCAACATCCAGTTCGGCAACCAGTTCGGGACGGAGAACACGAATCTGGCCGTCCAGTCCGGCTCGGTCGGCGGATACCGCAATCCGTTGGTGCTCCACCAGTCCCCGCTGAGCAACAAGGCCAAGTCGAACGATCGGATCGACGCCAACAAGACCATCACCACGTTCACCTTCGACCGTCCGGTCACGAGCCTGACGTTCTCCATCACCGACATCGACTCAGCCGTCAATGACTTCGTGGACGGCGTGGCCGTCTCCAGCCCCACCCCCTTCACCACGAGCAAGGCGAACGCGACCACGGCCGGACTGCAGGGCGCGGGCACCCTCGCCGACCCGTGGCGCCCGAATCGCTTCGACAATTCGATCTCCAACTCGTCGACGAACGGCAACGGCACCGTGAGCTTCACGAGCCAGGTCACGTCCTTCGAGATCCACTACTGGAACCAGACGGCGGCTTCCTACGCCTCCGTCGACGGCGATCAGAAGATCTTCATCTCGAACCTCTCGCTGACCTACAACGCCTGCGCCTGACCCGCTGCCCTCGCGGCCGCCCCGCTCACGCGGCCGCGGCCACGAAGGCGCGCCCCACGCGGGGCAGGGTCTTGCGGAGCAGCCGCCGCCAGCTCGACTCCGCCAGCCCGCCGACGAGGACGTCCCGCGCCGCGGCGTCGTCGAGGGTCTCCAGGGCCATCGCCCCGAGCCACACGCGGGCGCGGCGAGCCTCGGCGGGGTCGGCGGCGATCGCCTCGACGAGGTCCTCCCCGTGCCACAGGCCGAGGTAGGCCACGTTGAGCGCCGGGTCCCACGCGCAGGCCAGGTCCCAGTCGAGGACGCCGGCCAGCTCCCAGAGGACCGCGGCGGCCGGGGTGGCGGCATCCGGAGTGGCGGCGGCCGGAACAACCCGCCAGCGCATGTTGTGCCCGGCGAGGTCGCCGTGCACGAGGGCCGGTGGCACGGGCGGCTCGCGCGTCCACGCCGAGACGACGCCGGTCAGCGCGGTCACCGACTCCCCCCACGCGTCCGCGCGCAGCCGGACGGCGGCCTCGCCCGCCGCGGTCTCGTCGCCCGCATGCCCCAGGGCGTCGCCGGGCCAGGCCCCCAGGCGGGGGGCCAGCCGCGCGGGCAGCCCGGCCACGTGCGCGGCGCGCTCGGGCGTCCACGGCCCGCGGAAGGCGAAGGGGCGTCCCAGGTGCGGGGCCACGCGCGGGTCGGCCACATCCACCGCGGCGAGGTCCGCGAGGACGCCGCGCAGGACGGCGGGATCGCCCTCGTGGGGCGGGTGCGGGAAGCCGGGCACGTAGCGCTGGAGCACGGCGGCGCCGGGGCCGTCCTCCACGACCGCCGAGAGGGCAGTCGGCAGGGACCACCGGACCCCGGCCTCGGCGAGCACCGCCGCGAGGCCGTCGAGCAGGGCGAGGCGCCGGGGCAGGTGCACGGCGGGATCCCGCTCCGGCGTCCACCGGGCCGCGGGCGCCGCGCCGGCCTCGTGGGCGCGCGTCATCCGCAGCACCCCGACGTCCTCCAGCACGAGCACCCGGTGGAACTGACCGCCCTCCTCGACCCGCCCGGCGGACCAGTCGGCCCCGCGCAGGCAGGCGGCCACGCCGTCGTCGAGCCCGGGGCGCAGCCGCTGCAGCGCGGCCGCGACGAGGTCCAGTTCGGAGCGCGCGGGATCGGAGGCCATGGCACCAGGGTAGGCAGAGCCTCGGGTCTTACACTGACGCGCATGACCGCCACCGCCCGCCCGGAGCACGCCGCGGGGCGCCGCGGCCCCGGCGCCCCGCGGCGTGCTCCGGGCGGGCGG